>JAJFHB010000684.1 GCA_021775795.1 Hyphomicrobiales bacterium
GTCGACAATAATCTTGCGTCCGGTCAAGCCGGCATCACCATCAGGTCCGCCGATGACAAACTGCCCTGTCGGGTTCACATAGAACTCACTCTCCGGGCACATCCATCCATCCGGCAGCACATTTTCCACATGGGGCCGCACAATTTCCCGAACTTCTTCCTGGGACAGCCCTTCGGCATGTTGCGTGGACACCACCACGGAGGTGGCCCGAACCGGCTTGCCGTTCTTGTACTCGAGGGTTACCTGACTTTTGGAATCGGGACCCAGCCCGGAAGCGTTCCCGGCGTGGCGGGCAGCCGCCATTTCCCTCAAAATGCCGTGTGAAAAATGAATCGGCGCCGGCATCAATGCCTTGGTTTCGCTGCAAGCGTATCCAAACATGATGCCCTGATCTCCAGCGCCTTCATCCTTGTTGCCGGCAGCATCGACACCCATGGCGATATCAGAAGACTGGCTGTGAACGTAAACATCCACCTCGGCATGCTTCCAGTGGAACCCGTCTTGTTCATATCCGATTTCCCGAACGCAACGGCGCGCAGCATCTTCCATTCGTTCATGAGTTACTGCTGCCGGTCCACGGACTTCCCCTGCCATGACGATACGGTTCGTCGTGGTAAGCGTTTCAACGGCAACGCGGGAGACCGGGTCTTCTGCAAGGAACATATCCACGACCGCGTCAGATATCCTGTCGCAGACTTTGTCCGGGTGTCCTTCGGATACGGATTCACTGGTGAAAAGAAAATTATCTAACTTCACGGGAGGGGAACTCCTTGGATCCGGAACACATTTGTACCGGCCTGTCGAGGTGAGGTAAAATTTGGCGCTCTTTCTGACAAGGAAATCCGCCAGGGTCAAGAACTACGGCATGTAGTGATGACGCGGCCCTATGCTCTGTGCCGCTTCAAGCGCGGCTGTCACCGGCTAGGCCGCGACCTTCCATCGCGTGCATGCAAAAAATTCAGTCGTCTTCTTCGTCTTCCTGGCCTGCAATGGACTTTACAAGCTCGACAACTTTTTTGCGCACGCGCGGATCGCCGATTTCGGAAAACGCCTTGTTCAATTGAAGGCCTTCCGACGAATTTATGAAGTCCATGATGATGGTTTCTTGCGCGGACTCTCCAAAGCCCGACGGTGCGGCATAGTCGCCTTTTGCAAGCTCCGGCAGGTCGTCAAAGAAAAACTCAACCGGAACACCCAGAATTTGCGACATCTGGTATAGGCGGCTCGCTGAAATGCGGTTGCTGCCTTTTTCGTACTTTTGCACCTGTTGAAATGTCAGCTTGAGACGCTCGCCCAGCTTTTCCTGACTTAACCCGACCAACATGCGTCGCATGCGGACACGACCGCCGACATGTACGTCTATTGGATTTGGAATTTTTTTGACCATAGCCGCGTCCTCAGATTGAACGCCCCCGGCCTATCGCGCCACGCCCACAAGCGAGCATCAGCAGATGAAAGCCTTCGACACTTGTAGCAGTTCAAATTCGTGGGTCAACCCGCCGTTGGGCCGAAAACTCATTAGTACTAAACATTACTATCCGCCGAAACCTTGCCGAATCCGCGAACTAACTTCAACCCGGCTTTCGACGAATTGGGCAAAAAATGTTAGTAAGAGTGAACAACCTATTGCAATTGCCAACGGTATGTCCCGCCACTGGGCATAGAACGTCGGTGGTGCAGGCGCCGGCAGAATTGTATCCAGTGTTCCTTTCGCCCCCAGCGCCAGCTCGGCAAGCACACGGCCTCTCGAATCAACGACTGCAGATATCCCGGTGTTTGCTGCGCGAATTATGGGAAGCCCCTCTTCGATGGCTCGGAAACGGGCGTTCTCGAAGTGTTGATGGGGCCCAATTGAATCGCCGAACCAGGCATCATTCGTGACATTGAGCAGCCATTGCGGCCGCTCTTGCGGGTCACTCACGGCTCCGGGGAAGATAATTTCGTAGCAGATCAGAGGCGAAAATGCCGGAACATTGGACACGTTTATTGTTGCAGCACCCTCCCCGGACTTGAAGCCCAGAGGCACGGTCACAAGTTGCCGGAAGCCAAAACCTGAGAGTAACTCCTCCAGCGGAAGATACTCTCCAAATGGCACGAGATGAAATTTGTCGAAGCGCTCAAGGACATTGGCCTGACCGTCGAGCACCAGAACACTGTTGTAAACATCCTCCGTATCGCCATTGCTTTGTAATCTCAATCCGCCGGTCACCAATGTCACGTGAGCGGGCAGAATGGCCGCAATGGCCGCCAGCGCATCTGGTGATTCTTCCAGGAAGAACGGCAACGCACTTTCCGGCCAGATCAGAATATCGACATCATTGACGCCGGAAAACTCCGGCGATGCCGGGGTATCGCTCAGTTCAAGATAAGAGGCAAATATCCGGCTGCGGTGTACCGGATCCCACTTTTCCTCCTGCGCGATGTTGGGTTGGACAACACGAACACGCAAAGCGGTTTCTTCATTCTCCGCTGGCGCGTTCAGTATTTCATTGCCGGCAAGCCAGGAAAGGACTGCTGCGAAGACGAAGACCGCGCACCACAGCCAGCCTCCAGCGACACCAACCAAACGCCGCTCACCATCGGCCGCCAAGAGTGCCGGGGAGGCTGCAACCGCCACGACAGCAAAACTTAACCCGTAAACACCGACCAGACTTGCAAATTGCGACCAGGCCTCAGACCCCGATACAGCATATCCCAGCAGGTTCCACGGAAAGCCGGTGAAGATGTGGCCGCGCAACCATTCGGCTCCGGCAAGCAAGGCTGCAAGCGTAATAATGCGTGCCGCACCACCGGTCCAAAGAGTGACAGCAAGGCCACATGCCAATCCCCAGAATGCAGCGAGAAGGAGCATCAGTCCGGCCAGTACAACGGGAATCATCCAGGCAAAGGTTTCAGCGTCCACCAGAAAGGCGGAACCAATCCAGTGCAGGCCTGCAAGGAAATAACCAAATCCAAAACACAGGCCGATCCAGAACCCCTTCGTGAAGCCGTTGAACTTTGATCTGGCCTGTACGCGGGCGCCATCAAGCAGCCACACAAGAATTGGGAAACAGACCAGCAACACCGGAGAAATCTCAAACGGTGCCATGCTCAAGGACGCAATTGCGCCCAGGACCGCTGCGAGCAGAGCGCGCCGCCACCCCCACAGTGCAACAAGTTTTAGCGCGAAAGAGCGCATGCGCCTGGTTCGAACATTTTGGTCATGGCCTCAGGCGTTTCCGGATGATGGTTTCGCATCCGCCGCCGCGAATCACTGCATGATACACACATAAAGTCTGCAGATATACGCACGCGCAGGCCGTCTAGGACTGTTCTGCAACGCGGCTTGAAGTACGGTAGATCTTGACTTTCTTGATGCGTCGAGGATCCGCTTCCAGGATCTCGAATTCCATTCCACTTTCGTGACGCACAAGTTCACCCCTTACCGGGACACGCCCGACAAGCGAGAACACGAGACCGCCCAAAGTATCCGCATCCTCTTCCGGATCATCAGCACCAAGACTTACATTGAACAGGGTTTGCAGTTCCTCGATCTGGACACGGGCATCTGCAATGTAGACGCCTTCATTGGTTCTATCGATCATGGGCCGTTCTTCGACGTCATGTTCATCGACAATTTCACCGACAATCTCTTCCACGAGATCTTCGATCGAGGCAAGGCCGTCCGT
>JAJFHB010000685.1 GCA_021775795.1 Hyphomicrobiales bacterium
CTGGAAGACTTAATGGACAATCGCTTCTTCGCTGAGGCGCCACCCAAATCGCTCGACCGTTTCGACTTTACCATTGCCCCGGTCTACAAACTGTCTGTGGAAGATGGGGCTGCGACGCTTACAGCGTTCACCGCTGCATCCATTGCCGCTTCATGTGTTCATCTTCCAAGCGCGCCCAAAAAATGGGTCGTGTGCGGCGGCGGGCGTCACAACCCGACGCTTATGGCAGCGCTGGCAGAGCGTCTATCGGGCGATGTGGTGACTGCAGAAGATGTCGGCCTGCGTGGCGATACTCTCGAGGCGGAAGCGTTTGCCTATCTGGCCGTCCGCGCAATTCGCGGACTGCCATTGAGCTTCCCCTCTACTACCGGTGTGTCAGAAGCTGTTTCCGGTGGCATCGTCCACCGGCCCGACTGACTATGCCGCCTGGTCTTCCTTAAGCCGACGATCAAGGTAGTTTTCGACAACGCCAATCATCTCGTCCATCGTTTCTTCAAAGAAATGGTTGCCACCAGAGACAACCTGATGGTCGATGACTATGCCTTTTTGTGTCTTCAAACGTTCCACCAGCTTGACCACGTCGTCCGGGGGAACCACCCCGTCTTTGTCCCCATTGATCATGAGGCCGGATGAAGGGCAGGGGGCGAGAAACGAGAAGTCATAAAGATTAGCTGGCGGTGCGATCGATATGAAACCATCGATTTCCGGGCGCCGCATGAGCAACTGCATGGATATCCATGAACCAAACGAAAAGCCGGCAATCCAGCACGTGGGCGCGTCGCGATTGAATGTCTGCAGCCAGTCGAGCGCGGCTGCTGCATCTGAAAGTTCGCCGATGCCGTTGTCAAACAGCCCCTGACTGCGGCCGACACCCCGAAAATTGAAGCGCAGGACCGAAAACTCTCGGCGCACGAACATGTAGTAGAGGGCATGTACGATAGGATTGTTCATGGTGCCGCCGAACTGCGGGTGCGGATGCAAAATGATTGCAACCGGTGAGTTCGGGGTGCTGTTTGGATGGTACCGGCCTTCTAGGCGGCCGGCCGGGCCGTTGAAAATTACTTCCGGCATATGCGCTTACCTGCTTTTATTGTCTTGCAAAGTCTTTGGTTTCGGCGTTCGGCACCCGGCGTTATGGGTCCTCACAGCCTTTACGTGCGATTGAGTTGCAATACGAACAACCAACTATGCGGATCTGGCATCGAAATTTGTAACGCATTGTTTTTGCGGGAATAAAAATGTTTCCGCTGGATTACTTGACTCCACTAGTCGGAATATCTATATCCCAGTTTAGAATAGTTCAAGATATACGCTCGTCGCCTGCGGGCACTGCGAAAGAGAAGGCAGGCCGCGCGTAATCGTTGATGCGACGGGACGTACATAGCACAGACCGTGGGTCCAATTGCAAGTGTTTGAAATGCCACAGGTTCTTGCAATCCCGAGATCGTTTGGAACGCACAGTTGAAGGAGACGCCATGAAGCTTGGTACGCGAGGACGTTACGCCGTAATGGCCATGGCGGATATTGCAGTCCATTCGTCCGGAGCACCTGTTTCCTTGAGCGATATTGCAGTGCGTCAGGATATTTCACTGGCTTACCTTGAGCAGCTTTTCGCAAAGTTGAGGCGAGGCGGGCTGGTGGAGAGCTCGCGCGGCCCCGGTGGCGGCTACAAACTTGCTCGTGAGGTCGACGACATTCGAATATCTGATGTTGTGCTGGCGGTGGAAGAGCCATTGAAAGTCACGCGCTGTGATGAACATTCATCGCGCGGATGTGTTGGAGGCGCCCGTTGCCTCACACATGATCTGTGGGAAGAACTCGGGCGGCAGATCCACGTATTTCTAGCGGCAGTAACCCTTGAGGACATCGTCAACAAGCGCGTGCTTGGAATGGCGGCACCGGTCCATCATTCAAAACCCCACCCGGTAGTTGACACACCTGTTCATCTGGCCGGGCTGGCTGAATAACTGGAAAATTGTAGCTGACATGTCTCCTACGCGCACATATCTCGATTACAACGCCACGGCACCGGTGCGTCCGGAAGCCGTGCGCCGTTTCACTGAGGTATTGAGTGACGGGGGAAATCCATCGTCGATCCATTTTGAAGGACGCCATGCTCGCCGCATTGTGGAGGCAGCCCGTCAGGATCTGGCAGAAAATATTGGAGCACTGCCGGAATCGGTCGTCTTCACAAGTGGCGGTACCGAAGCCAACAATCTCGCGTTGAAGGGCAGCGTCCGCCGGCACGAAATTGAGAACCTGATTATCTCGGCCACAGAACACCCAAGTGTCTTGCAGACGGCACGAACTGCCGGCGTGCCGGTACATGAGTTGCCAGTAGATGAGAACGGGATAATCAAGCTCGAACAGCTCGAAGAAGCCGTTACCCAGTACCCCAAGTCATTAGTTTCGGTGATGCTCGCCAACAATGAAACCGGTGTTTTGCAGCCCGTGCGCGAGGCATCGGTTATTGCTCACTCTCACGGCTGTCTGCTGCATACGGATGCAGTACAGGCCGCAGGCAAGATTGAGCTCGATTTTGCCTCTCTTGGAGCTGACTTCATGACTTTGTCGGCGCACAAGGTGGGCGGTCCGCAAGGAATTGGAGCGTTGATCGCTGCTCCCGGCGTTGCATTTGATCCGGAAATTACCGGTGGTGGTCAGGAACTCCGCCGCCGCGGTGGAACGGAAAATGTACCGGGCATTGCGAGTTTCGCAGCGGCAATTGTCGCTGCCACGCAGTCGCTGCAAAGTTTCGGCGAGCTGGCGCATCTGCGCGACAGGATTGAGCGCGAGATATGCGCGTGCGCTCCTGCTGCCCGGGTGTTCGGTGCGGGCGCTGTCCGCCTTGCAAATACGTCCTGTTTTGCCGTTCCAGGCATGTCAGCCGAGCTTGCTCTCATAGCTCTTGATCTGGAGCACATATCAGTAAGTTCTGGCTCGGCCTGCTCATCGGGAAAGGTATCTCACTCGCATGTGCTTCAGGCCATGCAGATTGATGCAGAGCTGGCCGCTTGCGCCATTCGCGTCAGCTTCGGCTGGGGCAGTGTGGACGCCGATGCCGATAGATTTGTGGAAGTTTGGGAAAAGATCGTGCGCCAGCAAACACCGGTAAGTGTTGCGGCGGAATAAAGAAACTTAAAGCGCTGCCGCAGCGGCAGTACGCGTAAAGGTAATTGGAGGCAGATATTATGGCGGCCGTTAGTGAAACCGTCCAACAGGTCAAAGATCTCGGCGTTGAGCAGTATAAGTACGGCTTTGTCACCGATATCGAATCCGACAAGGCCCCTAAAGGGCTGAATGAGGACATTGTCCGCTTCATTTCCAACAAGAAGGATGAGCCGGACTGGATGCTGCAATGGCGCCTTGATGCCTATCGCCGCTGGCTCATTATGGAAGAGCCGGACTGGGCGAAAGTGAACTATCCCAAGATCGACTTTGAGGATCTCTACTACTATTCCTCACC
>JAJFHB010000686.1 GCA_021775795.1 Hyphomicrobiales bacterium
GCCAGAAACTCAGGCACCATGGCAAGGGCAATCGCAATGAACCCCTTCATGTCGCAAGTGCCGCGCCCGAACAGACAATCATCGTGCTCGACGATGGCAAACGGGTCGCTGTCCCAGGCCTGACCATCAACCGGGACCACATCGGTGTGTCCGGACAGAACCACACCGCCGATGTCGCGCGGGCCGAGGGTGGCGTAAAGATTTGCCTTGGTCTGTTCTTCGTTGAACACATAGTGGCTCTCGATACCAAAACCATCGAGGTAGTTTCGGACGAAATCGACCAGCTCGAGGTTTGAGTTTCGGCTCGTGGTATCGAATGCAATGAGGCGGGAAATCATCTCCCGCGTGCCAATGTTCATCACCATCTCCTATTGCCGCCAGAAAAGGGGAGAGAAGAGCACCAGCACGGTAAAGACTTCAAGCCGGCCGAGCAGCATGGCGAAACAGAGAAGCCATTTTGCCTGCGCCACCAGGCCTGCGTAATTTCCTTCCGGTCCGATCTCTGTTCCAAGGCCCGGCCCGACGTTTGCCATGGCGCTTGCAGAGGCCGACATGGCCGTCAAATTGTCCAGGCCCATCAGGTTAAGCGCCAGAGCGATGGCCACAAAGCAGATGAAAAACAGGAACAAGAAGCTCATCACGGCGGCGGTAACATTATCCGCCAGCGGCCGGCCATTGTAGCGCGGTGCAAAAACGCCGTGCGGGTAGAGCATGCGCCGCAGATAGACCCTGACCATTTCCAGCACGACCTGAAAACGAAAGATCTTGATGCCGCAGGAAGTGGACCCGGCGCAGCCGCCAATGAACATGATGCAAAAGAAAAAGACGATCGCAAACGGTCCCCACGTATCGTAGCCCGTGGTCGCGTAGCCAGTGCCTGTGACGATGGATATCACATTGAAAGTTGCAAGCCGGGCAGCGCTGAGGAGATCGGTTTCGGTCATCTGGATCTGATAGACCCAGGCAGCGACGATGAGCACAATCAGCAGGCCCAGAAAGAACCGCACCTGTGAATCCCGTGCGATTACAAATGGGCTGCCCCGAACCGCTTGCAGGTAGAGCACGAAGGGCAGGCTGCCCAAGACCATGAATGCAGAGGCAATGAGCTCCACGTTGGCATTGTTGAATGCCTTGATCGAGCTGTCGTAGTTTGAAAAACCACCGGTGGCGATGGTTGTCATGGAGTGCACTACCGCATCAAACAGGCGCATGCCGGCAACGTAGTAACTGATCGCACAGATGGCCGTAAGGCTCACGTAAATGGCCGTGATGGAGCCTGCAATCTGCGTTGCCCGCGGCAGGATCTTTTCTGACGTATCCGATGATTCCATACGGAATAACTGCATGCCGCCGATCTGCAGCATGGGAAGCACTGCAATCGCCATGACGATAATGCCAATGCCACCCAGCCATTGCAGAAGACCGCGCCATAAAAGCAGGCCGGGCGGCGCCTCATAAAGGTTGGGAATGGCTGTTGCACCCGTCGTTGTGAGGCCGGACATGGCTTCAAAAAATGCATCAGTGTAAGCAATATCCATCTCGCTCAGAGCGATGGGCAGTGCTGCAAACGCGGCAAGTGCCAGCCAGGAAACTGTCGTCAGGATGAACGCCTGTTTGACGTTGAGATTTGTTGTCCGGCCCCAGGTGACCAGGGACATGGAGATGCCGACGAACAAGGTGAACGCAGCAGAAGCTGTGAACACCAGCCAGTCATCATTGTTGAGCGCCAGATCCAGGACAGCCGGCAGCAGCATGGCGCAGCCAAGCGTTGTCTGCAAAATACCGACAACGAGCAATATGGGCCTGAGATCGAACACGCTGCTCTAGATCCTTATCAGCAATGTCGATGTGGGAGGGGCGAGCACGTCAGTGAATCTGCGCACTCGTGTGCGGGCTGTCGAGAGAGAAGGCGGGGATCTCCACGTCGAACATTTCTCCTGTGGCCGTTTCCATCTGATAACTGCCGAGCATGAAGCCGCTTGAGGTCGCCAGTGGCGCCCCGCTTGTATAGTTGAAGCTCTCACCGGGGTGCAAAACCGGCTGTTCACCCACGACACCTGGTCCGTGAACCTCTTCAATCTTTCCCTTGGCGTCCGTAATACGCCAATAGCGGGTCTTGAGCTGTACGACCTCTGAGCCTTCATTTTTGATCACCACAGAATAGGCCCAAACGAAATACTCATCATCCGGTGAAGACTGGTCGTCGAGATAGCTCGGAGCAACTTGTACCCGGATGGATCGCGTAACTTTGTCATACATGGGTGTTTCCGCGTAATTTGGTCGATGCGAGTCTACGTCCTGCACGCCCCAATGTGAAGAATGCGATTGCTGGTTGCGCACTTCCCATTGTGAATGGACAAGTCACGGCACTGTCCGTGTCTTGCTGGTGGCCGTAAATTTCCCCTTAAACAGATTCCACATGAACATATAGCGATCTAACATGGAGTTGGGCGCAGGAATCGGCTAAGAGAACCGAAGATTTCGCGACACGCTGTCAGGAGCCACAGGCATGGCACACGCCGCAAGCCCGTCACCCTCGAACCAAAATGACGCCACCAAACCAGGTATACTGCCTGCGCATCTGATAGATCGCATGATTGCGGAAGGCTGTATCGCTGCTGACCGGCCATTTGCACCCGATCAGGTGCAGCCGGCAAGCCTGGATTTACGCCTGGGTACGGTCGCATACCGGGTCAGGGCAAGCTTCCTTCCAGGCCCGGACCGCAATGTCGAAGCACGCCTTGAGGCGCTTTCGCTCCATGCTATCGATTTGCGCGAGGGCGCTGTTCTCGAAACCGGCTGCGTCTACATCGTGCCCTTGTTGGAGGCACTGTCACTGCCCGAGGGCATGGCGGCTGCAACCAACCCAAAGAGCTCAACAGGCCGGCTTGACGTTTTCACCCGTGTTATCACCGACGGGGCACCTGAGTTCGACAAGATAGAGAGCGGCTATTCCGGGCCATTGTATGCAGAGATCAGTCCGCGTACTTTTTCTGTATTGGTGCGTACGGGTTCCCGGCTGTCGCAAATTCGCTTCCGGCAGGGCGAACCGACCCATTCAGATGATCTGATCCGGAAACTGCATGCTCACGAACCTTTGGTTTCGTCCGGTGTACCCAACATTGACAACGGACTGGCCTTAACAGTCGATCTGTCGGGCGAAACCACCTCTGCCCCGGTCGGTTTTCGTGCCAAACGTCACGCCGGGCTTGTCGATGTTGACCGCAAGGATGCCTGTGATGTTCTCGAATTCTGGGAGCCGATCTGGCAACGCGGCGAACTGGTGCTGGATCCAGACCAGTTTTACATCCTGGCATCGAAGGAAGCGGTGCGCGTGCCCCCCAATTTTGCAGCGGAAATGGTGCCGTTCAATCCGCTTGTGGGGGAATTTCGAGTTCATTATGCCGGGTTTTTTGACCCCGGCTTCGGCCATGTTGCCGGCGGTGGGGAAGGTGCCCGTGCGGTGCTTGAAGTGCGCAGCCACGAAGTCCCCTTCATTCTCGAGGACGGGCAGATCATC
>JAJFHB010000687.1 GCA_021775795.1 Hyphomicrobiales bacterium
AATCAGCCAGAGGGCTGCGGCATGAGCGAGTTTGTTATCACCGCTGGCGAGCGGCCGATCCGTGAGGTCAACAAGGAAATCCGTGCAGCACTTGCTGATGGCAAGGAAGTTGTGGTGCGCGATACACGCTCGCGCCACAACCTTGGTGTTGGCCTTCCCGCCGGTGCAAAAATCAGACTTGAAGGCAATGTTGGCTATTACTGCGGCGGATTGAACAACGGCGCCTTTATCGACATTGAAAACAATGCAGGCTGGGGTGTTGGCGAGGCGATGGCGAGTGGCGAGGTCACGGTTGGCGGTTATGCCGGCATGTCAGCTGGCGCCTCCATGCTGGGTGGCCTTATTCATGTCAAAGGTGATGCGGGCCCGCGTTGCGGAGTGGCGATGAAGGGTGGCGACATTATTGTCGAAGGCAAGATCGGCTACCTGTCAGGTTTCATGGCGCATTCAGGACGCATCATCGCCTTGGGTGGTGCGGATGATGCGTGTGCCGATTCCCTTTGGGGCGGCGAGGTCTGGGTCGGGGGGGCTATTGGCTCGCTGGGCGTTGACACAAAAATCGTCGAGCCGAAACCTGAAGAGGTTGTCTCGATCGAGCAGTTGCTCGCCTCGCGCGGCATCAATGATTATTCACGAGACTGGAAGAAAATCGTCTCCGCTGAGAGACTTTGGCATTTCGAAAGCAGGGACGCTAGCGCATGGCTGATGATATAAAGCCGAGATACGAATACCCGTTTGAAATGCCGTCTGAAGAAGACGTTGCCATGCGGGACGGCGGCATTGAGGGGCGCCCGCTCGGCGTGCCGGGATCCTATGACCGTGGCGGTTCGGTGCGTTGGACACCGGAGGCGATCTCCGAGGTGCACGCGCTGTCACAGCTTGGGCGCTACCAGATACGCGGCTACAACACCTTCAACAAGAGCATGCCGACGTTCGACGATCTGACGTTCGTGCCCGCGACAATGACGCGGCTGCCGCTTGAAGGATACCGGGAGAGCTGTGAGACCAAGACGGTTCTCGGCAATCGACCCGGGCTTGTTGAAAAGCCACTTGAACTGGCCATTCCCATTTACATCGCCTCCATGTCTTTTGGAGCTTTATCCGCGAATGCAAAAGCGGCACTTGGTTATGGAGCCTCAAAGGTCGGCACGATGACGTGTACCGGAGAGGGCGGCATGCTCGAAGATGAGCGTGAAGCATCACAAAAGCTCGTCTACCAGATGACACCCTCACGCTACATGCTCGATCTTGAGCATTTGCGCATGGCCGATGCTATCGAGATCGTCGTGGGGCAGGGTGCCAAACCCGGCACCGGCGGATTGTTGCTGGGCATGAAGGTTTCTGAACGCGTCGCCAAGATGCGGTCATTACCTCTGGGTGTCGATCAGCGTTCCACCGTGCGCCATCCCGACTTTCTTGGTGCCGATGACATGCAGGTCAAGATCGAGGAGTTGCGCGAGGCGACGGACTATCAGGTCCCGATTATTCTCAAGATGGGTGCCACGCGGCCGCGCTTTGATGTTGCTGTTGCGGCCAAGTCCGGCGTTGACATCATAGTTGTTGATGGCGCTGAGGGTGGCACCGGAGCCTCACCTGAACTGTTGCTTGATCACACAGGCATCCCAACTCTTTCCGCGGTTCGTGCAGCGCGGGAAGCGCTGGAAGATTGCGGCAAGGCGGATGAGGTATCGCTTGTGGCTGCGGGTGGCATTCGCTCTGGCGTTGATGCCGCCAAATGCCTGGCGCTTGGGGCTGATGCGGTGATGATTGGTAACGCTGCCATGATGGCTTTGGGCTGCAACTCGCCGCGTTACGAAGATGATTATGCCAAACTTGGAACGTCACCGGGGCGCTGCCATCACTGTCACACAGGTCTCTGTCCGGTCGGTATCACGACGCAGGATGAAGAACTGTCCCAGCGTATGGATGTTGCAGCGGGAGCCGAACGTGTGGCGCGTTTTCTGACGGCCATGACGATGGAAATCAGCCTGATCGCGAAGGCCTGCGGAAAGTCATCTGTGCATAATCTTGAGATGGAAGATATGCGAGCCCTGTCACTGGAGGCTTCAGCCTTTACCGGCGTGAAGCTGGCGGGCATCGACAAGCCGTAGTCCTGGTAGATTGACCTTCAGCGTCCCGACGGCGATTCTCCTGCGGAGAGTTTGCCGCGGGCGTTTATCTTGAAGCGATCGGCAGTACCGTATTCTTTCAAGGCAACACCGGCTGAGAAATCACCATAAACCGGCCCATGTTTGAACAGGTGTCCAGAACAGCCTCCCGACAGCAATACGTTTTCATGCACCGGATGGAAGTCCAGGATGAAATGCGTGTCCGGCGTCATGGCGATCTGGCAGGCTTTCTGATCCACGGCTCGCTGCCCGACAAGACCCGGAAGCCGCTTTTGAATGTAGGACCGCGTTCGGGTGAAGGTGGCGTCATCGACTACCCGCTCGTCGTTATCCAGATCAATTATTGCTGCGGTCCAGGCAATTGCCGCCTTCACACCCGTGCCCTGTATGGACGGGATGCCATAGGCGCCGAGGCCATGATCGATCCAGCACGGCATGTCCGTGTAATCGTAGGCAGTGCTTCCCTCGGGCGTTGACGTGTAGATGATGTTCTGCCGAACGATGTTGGAGATCGGCCGAACCGTACGACGGTACATCTCGCCAAGCCAGGGGCCGGTGCAGACAACGATAACATCTGCGTCCAGGGGCTTTCCATCGAGGAAAAGTGCTTCATGCTCGTCGGTAACAACGCGTCCGCGCTTGAGCTTTCCGCCCTCGCGCTGAAAGAGTTTAGCCGTCTCAACAACGGCGCGCTGCGCCATGACCATCCCGGCTTCTGGTTCATACAGTCCGTAGGCAATATGGTTGAAATCGAACTGGGGAAATCTTGCGGGGAGTTCATCCGGGCCAAAGATAAAGTGGGGAATGCCGAGCTTCTCGAAAGTTCCGATCGTGGCGTCTTCCCAGGCGGAGTGACCTTCGGCTGCAAGAACCAGTGCCCCGCACTCCACGTAGAGTTCGCATCCAAGTTCTGCCTGAAGCTCTATCCATCGAAGCCTCGATTCACGCACCCATTGGGTGTACATTTCATCTTTGCCGTGAATAGAGCGGAATATTCTGTTGTAATCGCTCGAAGAAGCGCGTGGATGTCCCGGTTCCCAACGGTCTATCAGGGTAACTGAACAACCTCTGCGAAGAAGGCTCAGGGCTGTCATTACCCCGGCCACGCCTGCGCCTACGACAATGGCCTCTGAACTGCGTGCCAAAGAACTTTTCCCTTGCAAGACCCCGTTGATTGAATACAGTATACAAAACGAAAATGAGCCCGACAAGGGCAGGGCCACTGAGGGGAGGGAGATTGTCAGTGAGCGGAAAACAATTCAGCTTGCCTGAGGGTACGCATACGGTTGCAATGGGTGTTGGCGACATTAACGGGGTGATGCGCGGCAAGCGCATTCCTGCCAGTCATTGGCCGACAATCTGCGAAAATGGTAACGCCTTGTCGATCGCGCTGTTCGCTCTCGATATGACCAGTGATGTGTGGGATACGCCCTACGTCAACTTCGACAATGGTTATCCGGACATGCACATGTTTCCGTTGTCCGAACCCAAGGCTTCGCCGTGGGAAGAAGGCGTTGCCTATTGCATGGCACGGGCAGAGGGCATGGACCACAAGCCGGTGCCCATCGATCCGCGTGGCGCTCTCGTTACACAGGTGGAACGCGCGGCCGCTCTTGGCTACACGATCAATGTGGGCACAGAGCTTGAATTCTATCTCCTGGACCCGGAAACGCTGAAGCCACGGGATTCCGGCATTCAGGTTTACAACCTGGCACGCGCAGCGGAGCTTGAGCATGTTATCGGGCCGATCCGCCGCTACATCAATGATGTTGGCATACCGATTGAACAGTCAAACCCGGAATATGCGCCTGGACAGGTGGAGATCAACATACGTTACGGCGAGGCCCTTCAGGCAGCAGACAGGGTCATCCTGTTCCGTTCTCTGGTGAAAGAACTGGCGCTGGAGCATGGCTACATTGCAACGTTCATGTCCAAGCCGTTTGCGGATCTTGGCGGCAGTGGTTTCCACACTCACTATTCTGTCTGGAAAGAGGGAAAGAACATCTTCGCGGACGCCGGCAAGCTGTCGTCGACGGGACTGTCATTCCTCGCGGGCATTCAATCGCGCATGTGTGAAATGGCACTTGCCTCGGCGACCACGCCGAACGCCTATCGCCGCCGCCAGCCCTACACATTCTGTCCGGTAAATACTTCCTGGGGCATCGACAACAGGACCGTAGGACTGCGTGTCATTGAAGGCAACGACAGTGCGGTCCGTGTTGAAAAGCGTGACGGTTCTGCAGACTGCAATCCCTATTATCTGCTCGCCTGCGAGATTGCTGCCGGGCTCGATGGGATCGAGCAGGGCCTTGAGCCGTCACCTATGACCCAGTCAAATGCCTATGAGCTTGAAGATGCGCAAGCGCTTCCAACCGACCTTCCAACCGCTCTTGAGCTGGCCAGAAATTCCGAATTCATGCACCGTGTTCTCGGCGATGACCGCCTGGAGATCCTGGCAGGTCAAGGCGATCGCGAGCTGGTGTTTATGGCTGATCAGGTGACGCAGGTCGAAACCGACCGGTATCTCAGGAACCTCTGAGATGAAGATTGGCCGTGTCACCGGACTTGTAACCGCAACTGTCAAGGAACGACAACTGACGGGTATCAAACTGCTTGTCGTCGATCTGGAAGATGGCAATGGCACTGTGCAGGAGCGGGCAGTCGTGGTGGCGGATGTCTGCGGCGCGGGGCCCGGCGATATGGTGCTGGTGGTGTCGGGCTCAGCTGCAAGGGTGCCGGCTGACGTTGCGGGCATTTCCGTTGATGCAAGTGCGATAGCCGTAATCGATGAAATACACATGCACGGCTGAGAAGCCGCGCTGTCGAACGCTTAGAGAAAAGGACCAAAGAGATGGCGCAGAAAGCAACACCCGGGCATACGGCTCTGGGGATGATTGAAACCCGCGGGCTGGTAGCTGCTATTGAAGCCGCTGATGCCATGGTCAAGGCGGCGAACGTAACGCTTGTCGGCCAGACAAAGGTTGGTGGTGGGCTGGTTTCGACGCTCATTCGTGGCGAAGTCGGTGCCGTTAAAGCGGCAACTGATGCGGGCGCCGTTGCGGCAAACAAGGTTGGCGATGTGGTTGCAGTTCACATCATTCCGCGGCCGCACGATGAGCTTGAAACGGTAATCGCCGAGCTCGG
>JAJFHB010000688.1 GCA_021775795.1 Hyphomicrobiales bacterium
CACCCAGGATGACGCCCATGTGTTCTGTTCGCCTGACCAGGTGACGGAAGAATGCGTCAAGGTGCATGAGCTGATGATGAGCATCTACGCGGACTTTGGCTTCGACGATGTGGTCGTGAAGTTTTCAGACCGCCCGGAAAAGCGTGTGGGCAGTGATGATGTCTGGGATAAATCGGAAGATGCACTGCGTCACGCGGTGACCTCTGCCGGGCAGGATTTTGAGCTCAATCCGGGCGAGGGTGCCTTTTACGGCCCCAAGCTTGAGTATGTGCTGCGCGATGCCATTGGCCGCGAATGGCAATGTGGCACGCTTCAGGTGGACCTCAATCTGCCAGGGCGGCTCGGGGCTTTTTACATTGCAGCGGATGGCGAAAAATATGAACCCGTCATGCTGCACAGGGCCATGTTCGGGTCGCTGGAACGCTTCGCCGGTATTCTGGTGGAGCATCATGCGGGCCATTTCCCGCTCTGGCTGGCGCCTCTGCAGGTCATGATCACAACCATTGTTTCCGATGCGGATGATTATGCCCGTGAGGTGCAGGAAACGCTGCACGCCGCAGGCATCCGTTCAGACCTTGATCTGCGCAATGAGAAGATCAACTACAAGGTGCGTGAGCATTCGGTTTCGAAAGTGCCGGTGATCATGGTTGTGGGCAAGCGCGAGGTCGAAGAACGCTCAGTCAACATCCGCCGTTTCGGTTCGAAGGATCAAAAGGCAATGACCCTTGCGGAAGCGGTGGAAGCGTTGTGCGCCGAAGCGGTGGCAGCGGATGCATTGCGGCGGAAATCATAGCTTAGCCAATCAGTTTAGGAGTTGCAGTCATGGGTGTGCTTATTGACGGTGCGTGGCACCAGGATGGAATACCGCATAGCGATGACGGCAGCTTTCAGCGGCAGGAGGTCAGTTTTCGCAATTGGATAACCGCTGATGGTGCGGCGGGGCCAAGCGGTGAGGGCGGCTTCAAGGCGGAGGCCGGGCGCTATCACCTCTATGTCTCCTATGCCTGCCCCTGGGCGCACCGGACGCTCATCTTCCGGGCACTCAAGGGTCTGGAAGACATGATCCCGGTTTCCGTGGTCAGCCATTTCATGGGCGTTGATGGCTGGACCTTTGCGCCGGGTGAAGGCGTTGTGCCCGACAGCGTCAATGGCAAGGAATTACTGCGGGATGTCTATCTTGCGTCTGATCCAAAATTTACCGGCCGGGTAACGGTGCCAATCCTTTGGGACAAGCAGCGGAATTGCATCGTCAACAATGAATCCTCGGAAATCATCCGCATGTTCAATTCAGCCTTTGATGGGCTGGGCGCGATTGAGGGTGATTATTATCCCGAAGAGCTTCGCGGTGAGATCGATCAGGTGAATGCCCGCGTCTATGAAACCGTCAATAATGGCGTTTACCGGTCAGGCTTTGCAGGCTCTCAGGGCGCTTACGACAAGGCGGTTCGTCAGCTTTTTGATACGCTGGACTGGCTTGAGGCGCGCCTTACGACGCAACGTTATCTCGCGGGCAATCGCCTGACAGAAGCGGACATTCGGTTGTTTCCCACCCTTGTGCGGTTTGACCCGGTCTATGTGGGGCATTTCAAATGCAACCGGCGGCGGATTGTGGACTACCCCAACTTATGGGGTTTTACGCGGGACATCTGTCAATTGCCCGGCGTCGCAGAGACGGTGAACCTGTCCCACATCACGCGGCATTACTATGAGAGCCACACATCGATCAATCCAACTGGCATTGTGCCTGTTGGACCTGAGCTTGAGTTGACAGCGCCGCACGGGCGCGAAGCGATTCAGACCTGATCTGGAGTTTACTCCGGCAGCAGATCCAGATTGACGACTTCGCCGATGCGGATGTGGAGTTGTTGAATGTCTGTGCGGCCACCACTTTCCGCCACCACGATGTAGGTTCCAGGCGC
The DNA here is from genome assembly GCA_021775795.1 of Hyphomicrobiales bacterium. Classification (GTDB taxonomy): domain Bacteria; phylum Pseudomonadota; class Alphaproteobacteria; order Rhizobiales; family JAJFHB01; genus JAJFHB01. The sequence continues at coordinate 1,920 of JAJFHB010000688.1, forward strand.
GAGCACAGCATGGCCCATGTTGCCGTCGATATGGGCAACGATAACACCGGTCTCATCTTGTACCTGAATGCTTACAGGGTCACTGTTGCCATCGCCCTGTTCCTCGACCGCAACCATGGTCAGGACACCAGCCTTGTGATTGACCTCAACCGCCGTAAGTACGCCGGGGTGGACCTCAACACTGGTTTCGACAACGGAGTTGGCGTTTCCAAGGCGGCTGATGACGTGATAATCGCCAGCGTTCAGCCGGATGATTTCGCCTTGAATGTCTGACCGTGCGATCAACTCCCGCATGCCGTTTTCATCAGGATTGCTCGAATAGACAAAGTGGATGGCGGGCTCGATGAGGGGCGATTCAACATAGACCAGCTGTGAAAGAATGCGCAGGCCGCCGGCATTGAGGACGAATGTGGCATCGGTGATGGCACCGTCCGTGACGTTCAGCGATTTGGCAGCGGTCACAAAACCGTAGCGCACTTCAACCAGGTAGGCGCCGGGATCAAGAGTAATCTCCGGCTCTGCTTCGCGTATGGTTGCAACCTGCGGCCAGAGGGCCGGATCGTCGCCGATGGCCCTATAGATGGTCCAATCGAGTGCGCGGGTGATCGTCTGAAGGCGAGTTGTCAGCTTGGCCCGCAACCTCAGGCCCTGGGATTCGGTCTCAGTCTGAGGCTCGGTTGTGACATCAAATTCTGGTTCGCCGCCCCGTTGCGGCCCGGAGGCATCCGGTTCCTGAGCCCGGCTTGCGGTCTCATCTCCCTGTGATGGCTCGGCAGTCTCTGGAACGCTACTTTGTCCCTGCTCGGGAATTGATCCGGTTTCAATTTCATCGATCTGGGCTGAGGTGTCCGTTTCCTCAAGCTGCGGCTGTTCTTCTTCCAGCGCTGCCACCTGCTCAAGAGTGTCAATGGCCAGAGGTTCCTCGGGGATGACGGTTTCTGCGAAGTCATCGACAATGACGCGCTCGCCCTCTTCTGCAGCAACAACAATTGCCGGCTTGTCGATGGGGCGGAAGGACGCCAGATGCTTATCCTGCCAGTAGGGGTAAATCTCTGGTATCGGCGGTATGGCGCCGGGCAGGGCAACAGCCGGTGGTACAAAAACGATGCCAAAGTGGTGAGCGGTCGAGGGGTCATTCCCGATCGCGCCATAACCGTTTGACGTCTCATCGGCACGGCTGTTGGAGAGCGGGCTGGACAGCAATAGCAGCAGGGCTGCAAAAAGCAGGGCAACGGTGGGGCCGAACTGGCGTAATTGGTACTTTGCAAGCTGCATTAGCGAACGCTTTTCGACGCCTTTGTTACAGTCCCCAGAAAAAGCAATCGTATTCGTATGGTCGCCCGCACTATGACTCGCGCGATTCTGTGATTCGGCGCAAGTGAAAACGGCTCAAATGCTGCGGAATCAACGACATACTACCTTGTCAGCATCCCAGATGAAGCGCTTCAGATGATCACTTCTTTGCAGATTGGAATGGCCTCCTCGTTTCACATGGCGCAAAAGCCGGGCTGAATTGACCATGAGGAGCAAGGCTGTGTTGACAAGGCGGTCAAATTGCCGGAGCACATCATGCTGAAGATTTTGGTTTTCCTCATGATTTGAGACTTGGTGTTATGGAAGAGTTTCTGGAGCTTCTTGAAAAACGGAGATCGGTGGTTGCTAAGGAAATGGCACAGCCCGGACCCGATGCAGATCAGTTGCAGCGTATATTGCGCATTGCCGCACGGGTGCCTGATCACGGAAAGCTTGCGCCGTGGCGCTTCATCATCTTTTCCGGCGAAGCGCGAACCGCTTTCGGGCAGGTTCTTGCGCGACGCCACGAGGAGCTTAATCCAGAAACAACACCTGAGCAGACAGCGCTTGAAGCCGGCCGGTTTGAGCGTGCGCCGGTGGTTGTTGGCGTGGTTTCGCGCGTTGTCGAGCACGTAAAGATTCCCGAGTGGGAACAGGTCCTGTCGGCAGGGGCGGTTTGCCAGAACATTCTTGTTGCCGCGAGCGCCATGGGCTTTGCTTCCCAATGGCTGACCGAATGGTATTCGTACGATGGCGAGATCGCCAAATCACTCAAGCTTGCGGAGAATGAGCGCATGGTGGGCTTTGTCTATCTTGCCTCGGCAATGTCACCGCCCGGAGAGAGGGCACGGCCTGTGCTGGAAGATCTCATTTCGGAATGGCGGTAGCGAAGATGCGGCTGCGTGGTCTGCTTTTCGACAAAGATGGAACCCTGCTTGATTTCAACCGAACCTGGCTGCCTGTTTATCGGGCGGCGGCTTTGCGCCTGGCCGGGGATGATGAAGAGCGCGCTGCAGCTATGCTGGAAGCGGCAGGCTATGATGCTGTGGCAAACCATTTTGCCGGTGGCTCTTTGCTGACTGTTGGAACAACGGACCAGTTGATCGATTTGTGGCAGCCCGGCCTCGATCGGGAAACGAGGCGGGGGCTTGTCGGCGAAATCGATGATCTGTTCGCGGCAGGCACGGCAGAGCATCTGGAACCGGTGGCCGGCCTGGGGAATGCTTTGTCGTTGTTTCTGGACGATGGTTACATTCTGGGCATCGCGACCAATGACGGCACACGTTCTGCTGAGTTGTGTGTCGACAAGCTGGGGCTTGCGGCGAGTTTCTCCTTCGTCACCGGTTATGACGGCGTCGAGAATGCCAAACCGGCAGCGGATATGGCGCACGCCTTTTGTGTTGCGTGCAATCTGCAGACATCTGAAATTGCAGTTATCGGTGATAACTCTCACGATCTTGAAATGGGGACGGCAGCAGGGGTCGGCCTGCGTGTCGGTGTCCTGACCGGCAACGCTGGCCGGGAAGAGCTGGCGCCTCATGCCGATCTGGTGCTGGATTCTATCGTGGATTTGCCTGCTGAACTGCGGCGATTAAGTAACTGAGTTATCAGAAGGAATGCGACTGGATGTTCTATGATGCGCGGACGAATGAGCACGGATTGAAACACGATCCATTCAAGTCCCTGGTGATCCCAAGGCCGATTGGCTGGATCTCGTCGCTAAGCCCCGACGGCGTCATCAATCTTGCGCCTTACAGTTTTTTTAATGCCGTATCCGCCAATCCCCACGTGGTGGTCTTCTCCAGCGGGGGCTACAAGGATTCGGTTGTGAACATCGAGGCTACCGGTGAATTTGTCTGCAACATGGCCACGTGGGACCTGAGGGAACAAATGAACCTCAGCTCGGCGACCCTGGAGGCGGACGTGGACGAGATGGAATTTGCCGGTCTTGAGCCCGCAGCATCAACGATGGTGAAGCCACCACGTGTGGCCGCATCACCAGTGGCGCTGGAGTGTACCTATTTGCAGACTGTGGAACTGGCGCCTTCCGGAGGGGAGCCCAACCTGGTTGTTTTCGGGACGGTTGTAGGCATTCACATCGACGATAGTGTCATTGTCGACCGGATGGTTGACGTGTCCTTGTTCAAACCCATCGGCCGGCTTGGTTACATGGACTATAGCGTTGTGGACAAGCCCTTCACCATGAAGCGCCCAAGCTAGCTGGCAGTGTATCTGGCTGCGCGGGCGATGAGTTTTTCAGCGCGTGACAAGTGCGGACGGTCGAGCATTTCGCCGTCAATCCCGATGACGCCTGCATTTCCCGCATCAGCGAAGGCATCAATTATCTTCTGTGCCCGGGCGATGGTGTCTTTTGACGGTGTGAACACCTCATTGATGATCGGTACCTGAGCCGGGTGAATGGCCATCTTTGCGGTGAAGCCATCGCGGACTGCGGCTTGCGCTTCTGCGCGCAGGCCGTCGCCATCGCGAAAATTGACATAAACAGTGTCGACCGGATCGACTTGGGCAGCTACCGCCCCCAACAGACACAGCGTTCGTGCCAGCACATAAGGTTGGGTGTAGCGGCCGTCGTCATCCTTGTTTGTGGTGGCGCCAAGATCAGCACTCAGATCCTCGGCCCCCCAGGTCATGGCATTCAGCATCGGACCGGCTCCGCTGTAGGTTCCCATGTGGAACAAGGATGCAGCGGTCTCGGTTGCAACTGCGATTATGCCGATTTGTGACGTTGTGGCCGTGGTTGTGCGGCCAATCTCACTGATGATCTCCGTCAATGCCAATACATCCCCACCGGAACGGGTCTTGGGTTGCATGATACCGTGAGGCTTGTGGGGTACCACGGCTTCGATATCCGCGTGCGCCAGGCCTGTATCCAGAGCATTGACGCGCACATAGAGCTGTGGTCCTTCCGCCCGTGCCGCCTCATCAAGGCTGGCGAGACGTTCAGATGTCAGGGCGCGCGCTTGCGCCTTGTTGTCAGCCGCAACTGAATCTTCGAGATCGAAGATCACCACATCGGCAGGGCTCAACAGTGCCTTGTCGATCTTCC
>JAJFHB010000689.1 GCA_021775795.1 Hyphomicrobiales bacterium
GATGATCCGTGATGCCGTGCGGGCCAGTAATACGGAAGTTGGCGGGCGCACGATTGAGCTGACCGAAATCGAGTTTATGGTCCGTGGACGCGGTTACCTGCGCGGCATCGAAGATATTGAAAACATCGTGCTCTCGGCGGGTGATGGCATACCAGTGCTGTTGCGTGACGTTTCGAGAGTGGAGGTTGTGCCTGACGAGCGCCGCGGCATCGCTGATCTAAACGGTGAAGGTGAAGTTGCAAGCGGCATTGTGATTCAGCGCTTTGGGGCGGATACGCTTGATGTGATTGCCGAGGTTGAAACGGCCCTTGGGCGTGTTGTACCGAGTTTGCCGGACGGCGTCGAAATACAGGTGGTCTATGACCGTTCCGACCTCATTCATCGCGCCATAGATACCCTGTCCCGGACCCTCCTTGAGGAATGCATTGTTGTCGCCTTCATCTGTTTTCTGTTTCTGCTGCACGTTCGCAGCGCCCTTGTCGCGGTTGTAACCCTGCCGTTAGGAGTGCTTGTTTCCTTTGCGGTCATGCACGCCTTCGGGATTGGTTCGAACATCATGAGTTTCGGTGGCATCGCCATCGCCATCGGCGCCATGGTCGATGCTTCCATCGTCATGATTGAAAACGCCCAAAAACGCCTGGAGCAGGCAGACCCCGATGAACCGCGCGCAGAGGTGCTGATCCGTGCTGCTCAGGAGGTTGGGCCCGCCCTCTTCTTCAGCCTTCTCATAATCACAGTCTCGTTCGTGCCGATATTCGCTCTCGAGGGCCAGGAAGGCCGTCTGTTCAAGCCCCTCGCCGCCACCAAAACCGCCGCGATGGCGGCTGCAGCGCTGCTTTCCATCACATTGGTTCCAGCGCTCATGGTGCTTCTCATCCGTGGACGGATCATTCCGGAAAGCAAGCACATCATCAGCCGGGCGCTCATTTGGGCGTACCGTCCGGTTCTTGCCCTGGCGTTGCGCTTCAAGTTGGCAACGCTGGCTCTGGCGCTTCTGTTGGTTGCAGCGGCCGTCGTACCCGCGTCGCGTCTGGGAACAGAGTTCATGCCCAACCTCAACGAGGGAACATTGCTGTTCATGCCAACGACCCTGCCGGGGCTCTCGGTCACAGCGGCTGCGGATATTCTGGAACGGCAAAATCGTATCATTGCGTCATTTCCAGAAGTTGGGCTGGTGTGGGGCAAAGCCGGGCGCGCCGACACACCCACTGATCCAGCGCCGATGGAAATGTTCGAGACCCTCATAAATCTGCGCCCGGCAGAACAATGGCGTGAAGGGTTGACCCTTGATGGTCTGATTGCGGAAATGGATGAGGCGCTAAGGTTTCCCGGCATCAGCAACGCCTGGACCATGCCGATAAAGGCCCGTATCGATATGCTCGCGACGGGCATTCGCACTCCCGTTGGCGTCAAACTCTACGGCCCGGACATCAACGTTCTTGAAGAGCTTGCGCGGGATGTCGAAAGTGCACTTTTGCCAATAGAAGGCACTTCAAGCGCCTATGCTGAGCGTGTGAACGGCGGATATTTTCTGGAAATTAGCCCGGACCGGCAGCAATTGGCCCGATACGGCCTGTCCATGCAGACGGTTCAGGAAACAATTGCCATGGCCATGGGGGCTGCGCCGTTGACGACGACGGTCGAGGGCCGGGAACGTTATGAAGTCGTGATGCGTTACCCGCAATCCTACCGGAGCGACCCCGAGGCAATCGCCGAGCGGGTTCGCGTCTCACTCCCAAACGGGGCTTCGATTCCATTGGGAGAAATTGCGAGCATTGAGCGAACGCGGGGCGCGACGATGCTGCGAACAGAGAGCGCTCAACCGGTTGTCTATGTCTTTGTCGATATCCGGGATCGTGATCTGGGAGGGTATGTCGAAGAAGCGCGGCAGGTTGTTGCCGGGCAGGTTTTATTGCCGGCGGGCTATTCCATCGCCTGGAGCGGGCAGTATGAATATCTGGAACGGGCGAAGGCACGCTTCGCAGTGGTCGTGCCGGCAACCCTGATTGTCATCGCCTTCCTGCTCTTTCTCAACTTCAGGCGCGTCACGGAAACACTCATCGTCCTGCTGTCACTGCCGTTCGCCCTTGTGGGTGGCCTCTGGCTCATGGATTACATGGATTACAACATGAGCGTTGCCACCGTGGTCGGATTCATCGCGCTGGCCGGCGTTGCCGCAGAAACCGGCGTTATTATGCTCATCTATCTCGAACATGCCCTGACCGACAAACATGCGTTGTGCGCAACGCAGGGGCGTCATGTGCTATCGGAAGACGTGCATCAGGCTGTTGTCGCCGGCGCGGTCGAGCGGGTTCGGCCGAAAGTCATGACCGTGGTTGCGATTACGGCTGCTCTGCTGCCGATCTTGTGGAGCACCGGTACGGGTTCTGAAGTGATGCAGCGCATTGCCGTGCCGATGATCGGCGGCATGGTCTCTTCCACGCTGCTTACGCTGATTGTCATTCCGGTGGTTTACGCCCTGGTCAAACGCCCTGGCGGCTGGCGACGCGCCAAGAAAATGGCGCCTTCTGCCTGAAGTCGGCTGGCTGGGAATTGCAGGTTGAAATCTGATCAAGCGCTGTGGATGCCATACACCCACCGCTCTGCTACATAGGGCTTGATTTGCGTCGGCCAAAGCCGCGGACCCGCGTTCGCTGCGCACTGACGTCCAGGCCCTCTGCAACCAAATGCGGCCGAGAAAAGCGCGCGACATCTGCCGCATGCCCGGCTTTCAGCTTCGCTTCCGCTGCTGAAAATTCCCGCCATTTCACCACCACCCACACAGTCGCGAGGGTCATGGTCAGGGCAATTGCCAACGCAATCCACATTTGAAGATTCCCGCGCCAAGAGCATCAAATAAAATATGACGCGCATTTGGCGGGGTACGGGTCACAGCCTGTCGACCCTAGAGATCAGAAGTTAATTAAAGCGCCGGCTTTGCGGCATCGATTGTATCAACTTGTCGATAGACGATGGGACCTGCAAGACCTTCCGGGTGCGGGATCTCCGAGCCCAAGCAGCTAACGCGAAAGCCCGGTCAATCCGCTTCCATATGAAGGTGGAACAATCTAGCTGTCTGCATTTTCCTTGGCCAGACGAAGGGCCCGCAGCTTGGCCACATGTGCGCTTCGTTCTTTTCGTGCCTTTTCGCTTTCTTCGTGGGCCTTTTCGGCCTTTTCCTGTGCTGCCGCGAGCTGTTCTTCCGCGGTTAGTTTAGACGCCCTGATCATTGTGATTATTCTCCTCTTGGAGCTGCGATGTCGGAGTTCGCGATGTTGCGCGTGATCCTCATCGCCAGTTTCTCGATTTTTTGTGCCATCACTTCCGAAGCTGGAGAGATGACAGGATCTCAGCAGATCCGCATTGACACATCATTTTGCTGACGTGGCCGGGGTTTGCTGAAATATTCGGGCCGGCAGGCAGGTAACACCCGACCGCCGGCCCGAAACAATTCCTGGGAACTTGTTCCGCCGATTACTCGACTATGGACAAGCCCTCAGCAGATGACTTACCGTTGCGTCCAGCCTGAAGCTCGTAAGAGACCTTCTGACCTTCATTAAGTGAGCTCAAGCCAGCGGCTTCAACTGCAGAAATGTGAACGAACGCATCTGATGAACCGTCTTCCGGCTCAATGAAGCCAAAACCTTTAGTGGGGTTAAACCACTTAACAGTACCGATAGGCATTATGTTTTCCTCTAACAAGTATGTCGATTCCGCGCGTCACATCATGTGTCGACGCGGCCTATTAAACGTTCACAATGTTAGTGGATAACGAAGCTAATCGGCTTACCGGTTATCTTGGTAACACCAAATCAATGTAACACGTCTGCCTAGTATGTAGCGGATTTTGGCGAAAATTTAAAGGGCTTTGCAAATCTGCGTATAACAACATCGCGTTTTTGGTAAACCGATCCGTTGCCAGCATGGCCCATGACATGTGCCAAATAAATGCATAGATACAATGGTTTGGGATGTAAATGTTAAGATTTACCAGTACATAATGTGAACAAATAGCCTTCAATTTTGATGCTTAATTTTGGTGCGGCATGCGCCACGTTACTGTGTTCTGCTGGTGAAAATCCATTCTTCACTGTATGACACTCCTATCCCAAGCGTTATCGATGCTCAGGCGGCGCGTAGTACGCATCTGCCAGCCGAGTGCCGTTGACTATGCAAAAGTCCAAAGGAAGTTCCATGGCGAACGAGCCGACGACAGACGAAACCCGTGAACGCTCACCCGGTGATGGCCCCAAGACCCGCCAGTGCCTCAGGTGCAGCAACAAGTTCGAAAGCGAATGGTCCGGAGAACGGGTCTGTCCTCACTGCAAGAAGTCTTCGACGTGGAGAAACGGCCTGTCGGTTATCGGTTAGGGTGGAAACACCGGCAAGGTGCGTAGGTTTCAGCCCCGCAGGCGGGAGAAATCAAGCGCGCGAAAATGCTTTGAGAGTTTCAGTCCCTGTTTTTGATAGT
>JAJFHB010000690.1 GCA_021775795.1 Hyphomicrobiales bacterium
TCTCCGGTAAACGAGCGTGTGCTACGTTCCGGCGCGATTGTTCATGCCCGTACAGCAACGCCGGAGTTTTCCTGTGCCGGCTACACGCACTCGCGCATCTGGGGGGTTACCCGCAACCCGTGGAACCCTGAGTATACACCCGGCGGTTCGTCCGGCGGCAGCTCAGCCTCTCTTGCTGCCGGTACAACCACCCTCGCAACCGGCTCAGACATTGGCGGCTCGGTGCGTATCCCCGCATCGACCTGCGGCTTGTACGGGTACAAACCCCCCTACGGCCGCAACCCGGAGGAGCCCCCCTTCAACCTTGATTTTTACTGTCACAATGGCCCGCTTGGACGCTCCCCTGCAGATGCAGCACTTTTGCAGAATGTCATGTGTGGTCCTCATCCCAAAGACATAGCAAGCCTCAAACCAAAGCTCCGGCTGCCGGCGGACTACAAGCCCATCGACGGCTGGAAGATTGCCTATTCCGTTGATCTTGACGTCTATGAGGTCGACAAAGACGTCCGTGAAAACATGATGCGGGCGCTGGATGTTTTCACCAGCCTCGGTGCCACGGTTACTGTAGTTGACCTTGGCTGGACCCAGGAATGTTTCGACATCGGACTGGCTTATCTGGAGCATATTTTCGGCGTCGTTATCAGCCAGAACCTGGAAGAGCACGGGGATTTGATGACGACATATGCGCGGGCATTTGCCGAGAAAAGCCAGGGATCGACGGCCAGGGATTATGTGCACTCGCTAGAAGTTGCGGGCCAGATGTACAACACCTTTGGACCCATTATCGAAAGTCATAATCTTTTCATCTGCCCGACCACCGCGTTACCGGCGGTCGCGGCCGACTTTGATCAGGCGAACGATACGGTCTCCATAAACGGCAAAACCGTCAACTCGATGCTCGGTTGGGTAATGACGTCACCCTTCAATACATTGAGTCGTTGCCCGGTTCTCACAGCACCCACAGGTCGGGCGGCAAATGGTGTCCCCACCAGCATTCAGCTTGTCGGCCGAACCTATTGCGACCGCGACGTGTTTCAGGCGGCGACAGCTTTTGAAACAGCCGCCGGTGCCTGGTTTGGCGATGCTTCTCACCGGCCGTCACTCTAGAGGCACCGGTCAGGCGCAAATTCACGTTCGGGCCCACACGGAGACAGGACAGAAGATCATGGATCGAGTTGGATTTGTCGGCCTTGGCCGTATGGGCCAGGGCATGGCCCTGAACCTGCAGCGCAAAGGCATTGGCCTCACCGTGCACGACAGCCGCCGGGAGCCGGTGGACGTCCTCGTCGCTGCAGGCGCAACAGCGGGCAACGGCACGGCGGGCGTTGCGGCGGCAAGCGATCTTGTCGTGACCATGCTGCCCAACTCGGCGATTGTCGAGGATGTTGTTCTCGGTCCCGGAGGTGTCCTCGAAAACCTCGATGAGGGCGGTCTTATCCTGGACATGAGCACGGTCGACCCGGAGACGACCGACAGGTTGGCAGCAGCCGCTGCGGACAGGGGCCGGGCTTTTGTTGATGCTCCCGTTGGCCGCCTTGCAAGCCATGCGGATGCCGGCGAGTCGTTGTTCATGGTCGGCGCCAGCGATGCGGATTTTGAGCGTGTGCGTCCGCTGCTTGAGGCCATGGGCACGACGATTTACCACTGCGGTGCGCCGGGAACCGGCACTCGTTCCAAGCTCGTCAATAACTTCCTCGCCATTGCCTCCTGCCAGATGAACGCCGAGGCGCTGACCTTCGCAGCCGGTCTCGGTCTTGATCTTGAAACCACCCTTGATGTCATCTATGGCACCACCGCCACCAACGGGCAGTTGAAAATCAACTACGCGACCAAAGTTCTGACCGGCGACACAGAGCCAGGCTTCACCATTGATCTGGCCCATAAGGATCTGTCTTTGGTGCTTGGCGCCGCCAATGCCGCAAAAGTGCCGATGCCCATGGCAGCGGTTGCCCGGGAAGGCCTTTCTCTTGCCCGCGCCGGCGGTTATCAGGACAAGGACTTTTCCGGTCTGCTCGATCACTGGTGCGAACGTGCCGGTGTGGCGAAACAGCGTTTTAAGAAAAGCTGAAACGACTATGACTTACGAATGGGCGCCCGGTGACTGGCGCAAAGACATTCACGCTGCCTTGAAAGCGCTTGATGTGCGCCATGTGGCCTATGTGCCCGATGCGGGTCACGCAAGCCTCATCGAGGCCTGCCAGGCAGATGGAGACATGACATCCTACGTGCTTTCCACGGAAGAGGAGGGCGTCGGGGTGTTGGCCGGCGTTGACCTTGGCGGCGAGCGCGGCGTCATGCTCATGCAATCAAGTGGTGTCGGCAACTGTCAGAATGCTTTCACGCTCATTCAGAATTGCGGCTTTCCGTTTCTGACGATTGTCACCATGCGAGGGGAGTGGGCTGAGTTCAATCCCTGGCAATTGCCCATGGGTCGTGGGGCGGCTGATCTCTTTGCCCTTGCCGGCATTGATGTCGTCAGGCTCGAAGATCCAGAAAGCGTAGGTGCAACCGTTGAGGCCGTTGGCCAGACCGTGTTCGATTGCGAAAGTGCAGCCGCCCTTTTGCTTTCCCAGAAGATGATCGGCGCGAAGGTATTTTGATGAGCGAAGCAGCAGCCTACACGCTCGACCGCCGCGAGGTCGTGAAATTCGTGCTTGAAGACCGGGCCGATGACCTGTTGGTTGTAACCGGTCTTGGCTCCCCCACCTGGGATGTCGCAGCGATCGGCGATAATGATCTGAATTTCCACCTCTGGGGCGCTATGGGGAGCGCCATTCTGATTGGTCTGGGCCTTGCAAAGGCGCGCCCCCAAAACCGTGTGTTGGTGGTAACGGGAGACGGCGAGTTACTGATGGCCTTGGGCGGGCTTGCAAGCCTGGGTGCCTCGCCGGCCAAAAATCTCGGCGTAATGGTTCTGGACAATGAAGCCTACGGCGAGACCGGCGGCCAGAAAAGCCATACGGGCCATAAAGTCGACCTGGCAGCTGTTGCCGATGCCTGCCGTTTTCCGCACACCTGCAGCGCGTCATCCCGCGATG
>JAJFHB010000070.1 GCA_021775795.1 Hyphomicrobiales bacterium
TGCGCGGCCTCATAGTCCGCAAGCGCTGCTTCGTAGGCCGTTTTTGTCGCAAAACCCTGCTCATGGAGGGTCGATTGCTGAGTGTATTTCTCGCGTGCGTCCCGCAAGCGCGCATTCGCTTCCATCAACTCACTTGTCACCGTTTGCACTCGCAAGCGATAGGGTTCTTCATCCAGACGCGCGATTTCCTCTGATTCTGCGACCGCATCACCAAACTCTACATCCAGCACGACGATCCGGCCCCCGACTTCAAATGAGAGGTCCGAAACAACGTCTGATTCCACGACGCCGGATATGCGCCGGGCCTGCAGCCCAGTTCTGCTTTCAACGACAATTGATTTAATGGAACGTATCGTCTCAACGAGCGGTGCGGCGTCCTCTTCGCAACCGACGATGCTCAAAACCAGCAGGGAAAGGAGGATTATCCGGCGCATTATGCAAAATTTCCCGACGTTGAAATTAGAAATGTTGAGATACTGCCGCCGCCAACAAACCACAAGCGTATAGCCTCTTTGGTGTCAGCGTCAGCGGTGGTTACCATAGCCCAGGCAAGGCCGCGCGTAAATTTGTTGGATTGTTTTGCGTGCCAAGTGACGACCACTTTGTCAGAAACGGACATATGACATTAAATTAGTTTAATGCAGCCGAAAGGCCCCTGTAAGGCACAGACGCTCATAAACGGCTTCGGAAATCGTCAAATTGCGGAGATCGCATTTATGTACCCTACTGAAAACAAGACTACACACACCCCGAGAAAGCGCAGTCGCTTGTCGTTTGCGCTAACCGTTGCGGGCCTGCTTGGCGCCACGGCGTTAACTGTCCCTTTCATGCTGCCGCAAAGCAGCGTCAATGCTGCATCGGCTGATGAAAACCTCATCCAGACAGCAGCTCCTTCCTTTGGATTTGCTGATCTTGTTGAAATGGTTCAGCCGGCAGTTGTCAGCATCCAGGTGACCTCTCAGGTCGTCAGTGAAACTGCCTACGCACCGGGAAGCCGTTACAACTACAACGAGCAGAACGAAAGCTGGGGCGGCAAACCCGATAGTCAGCAGCACGAGTTCAATCAACCTCGCCTTCATGACGACGAAGAAGAAAGTGGCGAGCAATACCGTTCTCAGCCGTTCTGGCAACCAGGTGTGCCGCACGAGGAGCAGACTTCGGAAGGCTCCGGATTCATCATTTCAGCGGATGGTTACGTTGTGACCAACCACCATGTGATTGAAGACGGCACTGTCATTCAGGTTACCCTCGCAGACGGCCGCACAGTTGTAGCCGAGCTTGTCGGTTCAGATGAAAAAACCGACCTCGCGCTATTGAGAATTGAGGTCGAGGAAGTTCTTCCTTTCGTAGCTTTCTCAGACGAAGAGCCGCGGGTTGGTGACTGGGTTGTGGCCGTCGGAAACCCCTTTGGCCTTGGCAATAGTGTCTCAACCGGCATTATTTCAGCTCAGGATCGTGATATCGGCTCGGGCCCTTATGACGACTACATTCAGATCGATGCGCCGATCAACCGTGGCAACTCTGGTGGCCCGGCTTTCAATCTTGAAGGTGAAGTGATTGGCGTAAACACGGCGATCTACTCACCGACCGGCGGTAATGTCGGGATCGGCTTTGCCATTCCAGCCACCATGGCCGAGGGCATCATCGAAGATCTTCGTGCAGATGGCGAAGTTACCCGAGGCTGGCTTGGTGTGCATATTCAAGCTGTAACCAGCGACATTGCTGAAAGCCTGGATCTTGAAGGTGCTGAAGGCGCACTTGTGGCCCAGGTCGCAGATGAATCTCCGGCCAACAGTGGCGGCATTCGCGTTGGCGACCTCATTTTGCAGGTCAATGACGCCGCCATCGATGACCCTAAAGCCCTGGCTCGTGTCATTGCAGGTGTTGATCCCGGCACGGAAATCGAAATGACCATTTTCCGGGATGGCGCCCTCGAAACCGTCGATGTCACAATCGGTGAATTGCCCGGCACAACTCAGGAAGCATCTTTGCAACCTGAAGTGCAGGAAAGCGCAAGTCTGGCGGATCTTGGTATGACACTAGCGACAGTAGCGGGTGCAGGTGTGCTTGTTGAAGCCATCGAGGAAGATGGTCCGGCCAGTGAAATCGGATTGCGTGTCGGTGACCGTATCCTCGAAGTTGGCGGTGAGCAGGTCGGCTCTCCCAGCGACGTCGAACAGCGGCTTGAAGCGATGCGTGAAAGTGGCCGCAACTCAATCCTGCTTCTTGTTTCTGATGGAGCGCGGCAGAGGTTTGTGGCCTTGCACCTCAACCAGGGCTGATGCCCTAGGGTGAAATGCCAAACAGCTAAGCTCCCGTTACCCCTACGGGAGCCTAGGGGTCACGCGGGGCAGAACGGCCTGGTTCCCCCGCTTAATGGCCCCGCGTGACCGCGCTACACAAGATTTTTGTTCGTTGATGTTCGCCTGCATAGAGTTTTGATATAACAATGGATATTGGTGACATGCTTCAGGAAGTAATTGAAATTGACAGCGAGACCATGCGCATTCTGCTGATTGAAGATGACCGTGACGCTGCGGCCTACCTTGTGAAAGGTCTGGGCGAGAGCGGTCACATTGTCGACCACGCCGCCGACGGTGAACAAGGATTGTTGCTGGCTCGAGAAGATGTTCACGATGTCTTTGTCGTTGACCGCATGCTGCCGAAGCTTGACGGACTGCGCGTTGTAGAGACCTTGCGCGGCGAGGGAGTGCAAACACCGGTCCTCTTCCTCAGTGCCCTTGGAGAAGTTGACGATAAGGTCAAGGGGCTGCGCTCCGGTGGCGATGACTATCTGGCAAAACCCTATGCGTTTTCTGAACTTCTGGCCCGTGTCGAAGGGCTTGCCCGGCGAGCACGGCCTGAAGCGGCGGAAACTTCCATGACCATTGGAGATCTCGAAATCGACATTCTGGCTCGCTCGGTGAAGCGCGAAGGCCAGGAAATTCCACTTTTGCCCCGTGAGTTCAAATTGCTTGAATATCTTGCACGCCATGAGGGGCAGGTGGTAACTCGCACCATGCTCCTGGAAAACGTCTGGGACTATCACTTTGATCCGCAGACGAATGTCATCGACGTGCATATTTCCAGGCTGCGTTCGAAGATCGACAAAGGCTTTGACGAGCCTTTGCTTCACACGATCCGCGGGGCGGGATACTCAATTCGTGCTGGCACTGGTTAAGCTCCTTCGCACTTCCACCTTTCGGCTTGTTGCCGCGTACCTGGTCTTGTTCGCGATATCGGTTGGCGCGATTCTCGGCTACGTCTACTGGAACACGGCCGTTCTCCTGGAGCGGCAGATAAACGAAACCATTGAAGCTGAAGTCAAAGGCCTTGCTGAACAGTATAATGATGGCGGCCTCGACCGTGTGTTGCGCTCAGTCCAGGACCGCAGTGAAGACGCCGACGACAGCCTCTACCTGATAGCCAACTCGTTCGGGCGCAGGCTTGCCGGAAATATGGTCGGGATGCCTCAGGAGATCGAAGGCACATCCGGCTGGATCGAATTTCCCTATTCCGTCCGCAACACAGAAGGCGCCGAAGATCACAGGGCGCGCGCTTTTCATGTGACATTAGAAAGCAGTTTCGTTCTCGTCGTTGGCCGCGACATCGAAGAGCGCCTGCGCTTCGCCTCTCTCATCCGGCAAACGCTCTTCTGGGCGCTCGGCATGACCCTGGCACTTGGTCTTGCAGGTGGTGCTTTGATCAGCCGCAACTTCTTACGTCGCATTGATTCCATAGCTCACACCAGCCGCGCTATAATGGCGGGCGATTTGAGTGAGCGTGTTCCGGTCAGCGGCACGGGCGACGAGATCGACCGACTCTCTTCCAGCCTTAACGAAATGCTCGATCAGATCGAACGTTTGATGACCGGGCTGAGGGAGGTGACGGACAATGTCGCCCATGACCTGCGGACACCACT
>JAJFHB010000691.1 GCA_021775795.1 Hyphomicrobiales bacterium
CGATTTGCGCCCATGGATTTCGATGCAGCCGTGCTGGCATCCCAATGATGATCCATTGCTGGTTTCCGGCACGGACAATATAGACGACTACAATTGGACGCTCGCCTCAATCATTCGCCTGGCGGGCATCAAGGCCGATGGGATCGGCTTTGAGTAATTGCGCTTCATAGCTCTTTCTGGGTTTTCTGCCTGTCGAAAACGCAATGGCGATGCTTGCGCGTGCATCGGTCCTCAAGCGCTGATATAGAGGCCGCTGACTTCACCTCTGCAGGGAGACCCGACCGTGAGCAAACGACCGAACGAACCCATTCTCGGCGGCATGCGTACGCAGGCAGTTCATGCCGGCGAAGCACCCGATCCGATCACCGGCGCCTCCGCTCCAAACCTGGTCATGTCCACAACATTTGTGAGCGAAGAAGCCTCCGGCTTTTCAGCCCATGACCTGGATGATAATTCGGGCTTTTTGTACTCACGCTGGGGCAATCCCACAGTTGCACAACTGGAGCGCAAACTCTCGGTTCTGGAAAACGCAGAAGCCTGCCTGTGTTCTGCATCCGGAATGGCTGCCGCAAGCGGCCTGTTGCTCGGCCGGCTGTCGCAGGGCGATCACCTCATCACCTCTGACACAAATTATGCAGGTGTAGCCGAACTGGTCAGAGACACCCTGCCCCGCATGGGGATTGAAGTGACGGCTGTCGACGCCTCCACCCCAGAGAAAGTGGCGCAGGCCCTGCAAAACAATACACGCATGGTTCTGCTTGAAACCCCGGCAAACCCAATCGTCCGCCTTACGGACATCGAAGCGGTTGCACAAATTGCCCACGCTCACAACGCGGACATTAAGGTTGTGGTGGACTCAACCTTTGCCACGCCCATTGCAACGCAGCCCCTCAAACTTGGGGCAGACTTTGTGTTTCATTCACTGACCAAATATATCGGAGGCCATGGCGATGCGCTTGGCGGCGCTGTGTTGGGTTCGCGGGAAGACATCTCGGCGTTGAGGCTGGAGGCGGGCATCCACTTTGGTGGCGTCTTAAGCCCGTTCAATGCCTGGCTGATCATGCGCGGCTGCGGCACCCTGCCCATCCGCATGCGCGCTCACGAAGAAGCAGCATTGGAAGTCGCGCGCTTCCTTGAAGGCCACCCGAAAGTTAAAAGGGTGATTTACCCGGGCCTTGACTCGCACCCGCAGCGAGACCTGGCCAAACGGCAAATGGCCAACGCCGGTGCAATGCTGACATTCCAGGTTGAAAACGGCCTGGAAGTTGCTGATCGCATGGCCAAGGAACTTCAGGTTTTTCACTACGCGGTGTCGCTTGGCCATCACCGCAGCCTGATCTTCTGGATGGGAACAGAGGATCTCATGAACACCTCGTTCCGGCTGGAAGGTGAGCAGTTGGAAAGCTATCGGGAGTACGCCGGCGATGGTGTTTTCCGTGTATCCATCGGGCTGGAGGATGGCGTGGATCTTTGTGCCGATCTTGATCGTGTGCTTGGATAATCCAGCTTCAGATCACTCGGCTTTGCGTAAGGGTTTAATTGTTGCATGATGCCAGGGTCTTGGGTCCAGGAGCATCATGAATGTCGTATCGCGCGTTCGCTATCTGCATAACAACTTCAATCATGGCTTTTGCAGTGATCAACGCAGCCAACGCTGGGCCGCGCGAGGACCGTCGCGCCTGTTGGCAGGCTTACAAACTGTGTGCCATTGGTGCGGGTGACGTGGAATCCTGGCGTACAGTTTGCTATTCGGACTACACCGTCTGCATCCAGGATCCCGATCTGGTGGAATGCACAAGCGATGACCGGGCCTATTGCCTGAGCTCAAAAAGTCAGTGTGAATCCCGATATGGCGGGCGCGACATCGGCGTTTCGCAATGTGACGCGGACCACAGTGTCTGCCTCGATGCTCACGAGTGCTGAGACGCGCCTGAGCTCAATCGGTCGTCTTCTCTGAGTGATCTTTTGCGTCTTCCACAACTTTTGCTCCTCCCGCCTCTTCAAGAGAAGCCTCATGTTGCGCGACAAGCTTTTGATGCCGCATGTAACTCACTGGCAGCAAAGCGAGATAGAGAAATGCCAGCGCGGACATCACAGTCCAGGGGAAGCTGATCAGGATGGCGACAAACAGTACGGATAGCAGGAGGACCGGTAGAACAAGGTCACGCCTGATACGCTTGCCTGCATTCTTGCCGGAGAAGCTTGGAATGCTGCTCACCATCAAAAAGCCGATGAAGCCGGTGTAAAGCCCAATAGCTGCGGCAACGGATGTGCCGTCAATAAAACCGAGGAAACTGAGAAACATGGGCAACAATACAAGCCCGGCTCCTGCGGGCGCTGGAACGCCGGTGAAGAAAGCGCTGCTCCAGGCCGGTTTATCCGGGTCGTCCAGCGCCACATTGAACCGCGCCAGGCGGGCGGCACAGCAGACCGCAAGCCCCAGGCAGACGATCCAACCCAGCGACTTCAGTGACTGCAGCGACCAGAAATAGAGCACCAATGCGGGTGCTACGCCGAAATTCACAAAATCTGCAAGGGAATCAAGCTCGGCCCCAAACCGGGTCGTGCCCTTCAAGAGCCGGGCAATCCTACCGTCCAGCGCATCGAGAACCGCGGCAAAGATGATGGCGGCAACCGCGAGCTCATAACGCTGCTCAAACGCCATGCGTATAGCGGTCAGGCCCGCACACAGGGCCAGCAACGTGATCAGATTGGGTGCCAGCACCCTGATCGGAATTTGCCGAAAGCGCCGGTACTTCTGCTCTCGTGCAGCGCGGCGCGGCTCAAATTCTCCAAACTCAGGCATTGTTCATTGTACCAGATTAGCAGGTGCAGAAATTCGCTTTATCGAAACTCAACCGGCGCGCCCTTTGCGTTCGGCTTCCTTCGACTTCAGATCCGCCAGCACAGTTTCGCCGGCGATCGCCCGTTGTCCAATGGACACAAATGTATTCTGTCCCTTCGGCAGGTAAACGTCCACCCGGCTACCGAAGCGAATAAGACCGAAGCGCTCGCCGACCCCCAGACTGTCACCTTCCTTAACAAAAGGCACAATGCGACGGGCCACAAGCCCGGCAATCTGAACCACCCCAAGACGTTTGCCGCGGGGCAGTTCAAGAGTGAGGGCGAGGCGCTCGTTATCTTCACTCGCCTTATCCAGCTCAGCATTGATGAAACGTCCGGGCACATAGGTGATTTTTGAGATCTTGCCGGCCATCGGCGCGCGGTTCACATGCACATCAAAGACATTCATGAAAACCGAAACCCGCAGGCAGGTCTCGCGCTCCAGATCGAGTTCAGGCGGCGGCATCACTTCCTCGATGGCGGAAATCCGACCATCGGCTGGAGAGATGACCAGCCCGTCACGCTGGGGTGTAACGCGGTCAGGGTCGCGAAAGAAGTACGCACACCAGGCTGTGAGGATGAAACCCAGCCAGCCAAGCGGCGTCCAGAACAGAAACAATATGAGACTGACGGCGGCAAATATGGCGACGAACTTGTGGCCATCCCTGTGAACCGGCACGAAAACCGATTTTATGGACTCGAGCACTTTTCTGTTCCGATGCGATTTGTTGAGTTTTGTATACCGGTGTCTTAGGACACCTCTGCCCCATCCGGCAATGGTGTCGGCAATGTTCCTTCAAGTGCGGCCTGTTCAGCTGTACGGCCACGTGCATCAAGAGCCCGGGCAAGTTTCTCCCGGGCTTCTTCCGCCTCACGCTGGCGGCTCCACAAGCCGGCATAAAGGCCGTTCATTTCCAGCAACTGTGCATGACGCCCGCGTTCCACGATGCAGCCCTGATCCAGGACAATGATCTCATCCGCATCGATAATCGTCGACAGACGGTGTGCAATCACGAGCGTCGTGCGACCTTGTGAGACTTGCTTCAAAGCGGTTTGAATTTCCTGCTCTGTGTAGGTGTCGAGCGAAGATGTCGCTTCATCGAGCAGCAGAACCGGCGGCCCCTTTAATATGGTGCGGGCAATGGCGACACGTTGCTTTTCGCCCCCCGAAAGCTTCAGGCCGCGCTCACCGACGAGTGTATCGTAGCCCTCCGGCAATCTTTCAATGAAGCTGTGAACCTGCGCAAGACGGGCTGCTTCATGGACGTCCTCATCACTTGCGTCAGGGCGACCATAACGGATGTTGTATGAAATCGTGTCGTTGAAGAGCACCGTGTCCTGCGGCACCATACCGACAATCCGGCGCAATGAGGCCTGCGTCACATCGTTGATATCCTGGCCATCTATTCTGATGGCGCCGGACGTGACGCCATAAAACCGGAAGAGCAATCGTGAGATCGTGGATTTGCCGGCACCGCTGGGCCCGACTATGGCGGTTGTCTTGCCCGCAGGCACGGTGAAACTCAGACCCTTGAGAATTGCCCGTTCCGGATCGTATGAAAAGTGCACGTCGTCGAAGACGACTTCGCCTTTCTTAACGTCGAGATCCAGGGCGCCGGGTTTGTCCTCGATTTCTGGCGTCACACTCAACAGATCGAACATCATCTCAACATCGATGAGCCCCTGCTTGATGTCGCGATAGACCGT
>JAJFHB010000692.1 GCA_021775795.1 Hyphomicrobiales bacterium
CTTTGGGCACAACTTGGGGAAGTTGGCCTGGTTCATCTTCGCTGTGATTTTGGGGAATTAACAAAGTTAAAGAGACCGATTGATAAAGCACTTCTAATTGGACTTTCGAGGCAAATGGCGCTGTCACATCAGATGAGCGTCGTGTCCAACAACATCGCCAATAGCGGTACTGCTGGCTACAAGACCGAAGAGCTTCGCTTCGAAGAATATTTGATGCCGGTCGCAGAAGCCCGCGACGACGGCTCGACAGCAAACAGCATCTCCTATGTGCTCGATGCGGATCTCGTTCGGGACTTCCGAAGCGGGCCGATGAATCCAACCGGTAACGACTTTGACGTCGCCTTGAACGGTGAAGGCTGGTTTGTCATTCAAACCGAAAACGGCGATCGCTACACACGCAATGGCCATTTCACACTCGATGCCGAAGGCACTCTGGTCAACGCTGCAGGACAGCCGGTTCTTGGCGAAAATGGCACTTACATCATTGGCTCAACAGAAACCGACTTCACTGTCGCGCCAGACGGTACGGTTTCCACGAGTGCCGGTGAAAAAGGCCGGATGCGGGTTGTTACGTTCGAAGACGAGCGGCTGCTTCAAAAGGAAGGTGAAAACCTCTTCACCTCGGACGCAGCCCCCACCGACGCCACGAGCTATCGCGTGAGACAGGGCTTCGTTGAAGCGTCAAATGTTGAAGCTGTCACCGAAACTGCCCGGATGATCGACGTTATGCGCGCTTACATGTCGACCACACGCATGCTGGAAAAGCTCGGGCAACTGAAAACAGACGCCATCAAGCAGCTCGGCCAGGTGCAGGCATAGCATCACCGAACGATAACCCTTCGCTTAGCGCGAGGAACGAGGCCACGAAATGAAAGCACTGCAAATAGCCGCCACCGGGATGCTCGCTCAACAGCTAAATGTTGAGGTCATTTCCAATAACATCGCAAACATGCGCACCACTGGCTACAAGCGCATTCGCCCGGAGTTTCAGGACCTTCTCTATCAAAATTTGCGGCGCGTCGGCTCATCCTCCTCCGATACAGGCACCGTCTTGCCCTCCGGCATTCAGATTGGTTTGGGCGTCAAGACCGCATCGACCTATCGCATCATGTCCCAGGGGGATCTGGTCAACACCGAGAACCAGTTGGATGTCGCCATCCAGGGAGAAGGTTTCTTCCAGGTGCAGTTGCCGGATGGGCAAACCGCCTTTACCCGATCAGGCGCCTTCGGCCTCGACTCGACTGGTCAGTTCGTCACCCAGGATGGTTATGTAATCCAGCCCTCGATCACCATTCCGTCCAACGCGCAGCAAATAAGCATCAGCGCTACCGGCGATGTTCAGGCCCTCACCGATGGCCAGACTGTTCCGCAGACAGTGGGTACTCTTCAGCTTGCCCGCTTCACCAACAAAGGCGGATTGGAGGCGATCGGCAACAATCTCTTCCTTGAAACACCTTCGAGCGGCTCAGCCTCCACAGGCAACCCCAACAGCGACGGCCTTGGCTCATTGCTGCAGAATTTTCTGGAGCACTCCAACGTCAACGCGGTTTCTGAAATCTCTGACCTCATTGCCGCACAGCGTGCCTACGAAATGAACGCACGGGTGATTTCAGCGGCAGACGAAATGATGTCCGCAACGTCGAACATCCGATAACGGAACTGAGGCTTACCGATGAAAACCACGAAGCACACATCAGTCGTCCTGATCGCCATCGCAATGATGTTTTTCATCGGCGCCGGCAACGTCAACGCGGAAATGGAGGAAATACCCCTTCTGCGCGCCAACGTTACCGTCGACGACGAACTGGTTCGGCTTGGAGACATTTTTCTGCACGCTGGAGATGTCAGTGATACTGCCGTATTCCAGGCGCCGGCACCTGGCACCACAGGCATGGTCAGTGCCAGCAGGCTTGAGCGCATCGCCCATAACCACGGGCTCACCTGGGACAATCCGGAACAGATCCGCCGCATCTCTATCCTCCGCAGCGGCGTTGAAATATCACTGGACGATATCTCTTCTCTCATCACCGACACGATTGAAATGGAGATTGAGAATCTCGGGTCAGATTCGAGCTTTGCAGTCGAATTCAGAAACAACGCGGACGCAATTTTCGTCGCAGCCAGTGAAGAACCAACCTTTGAAATCTCCCGCCTGCGCTTCAATCGCAGCACCGGCCAGTTCACTGCCACTATTCTGGCTCCAGCAGACCGTGCGGCCGGCAGGCAGTTCTCTTTCTCAGGCCGCGCCACTGAAGTCCGGCCGGTAGCGGTCCTGCTTTATCCCGTACCCAGAGGCCAGGTCATTGGTGCAGGCGATGTCGAAGAGCGCCTCGTGCCCGTCAACAGCATCGCATCCGATGCCGTCTACGAAATGTCCGACCTCATTGGCATGGCAGCCCGGCGCCAGTTGCGCGCTGATCAGCCAATCCGGAGCAATGACCTTGAAGAACCCCGGATCGTGCAACGCAACGGTGTCGTCATGGTGACGTACCAGGCACCGGGATTGATGGTCAGCGTTCGCGCCCGCGCCCTGGATGATGGCGCCATGGGAGATACCATCCGCATCCTCAACCTGCATTCCAACCGGGTCATTGAGGGGACCGTCGTCGGCGCCAACGCGGTATCGGCATCGGTTACATCGACGAACGTCGTTGCAGCGGCAAACTGAATGTCTGGCGCAGCAAAGACAGTAAAACAACTTAGCGACGAGAAGACAAACACCGAAGAGATGAGTGGGATCGGGAAAATGAACAAGAGCTTGGCAAAGATCATCAGAAACAGCAGCTTGGCTATCCTCGGCCTGACACTGACAGGTTGTGGCACTATGGACCGCATGGCAACGGTGGGCAGCCCGCCGCCTCTCTCGGTCATAGACAGCCCAACGGCCCAGCCAGGTTACCGACCGGTCCGTTTGCCGATGCCAGAGCCGGTATCTTACGTTTACCAGCCAAATTCTCTCTGGAGGAGCGGCGCCCGGGCCTTCTTCGAAGACCAGCGCGCAGATCAGGTTGGAGATATTCTGACCGTTACGATCGAGATTGACGACAAGGCGGAAGTTGAGAACGCCACGAACCGTTCACGCACTGGCAACGAGGCACTTGGAATCGACCAGATAGCGGGTTTTGACACTGCACTCATCAGTCTGCTGCCCGGATCACCCGCACTCGGTGACCTCATCGATCTGAACAGCAACACCAACACGACCGGCAGCGGCGCAGTGGACCGCGAAGAGGAGATCGAAACCAGTATTGCCGCAGTGGTTGTTCAGGTATTGCCCAACGGCAATCTGGTTATCGAGGGGCGCCAGGAAATCCGCGTGAACTTTGAAGTTCGCGAGATTATCGTTGCCGGCATCGTACGGCCCGAAGACATCAGCGCCGACAACATAATCAGCAGTGAAAAGATTGCAGAGGCCCGCATTTCCTACGGCGGCCGCGGTCAGATCACGGATGTGCAACAGCCGCGCTACGGCCAGCAGTTCCTCGATATCATTCTTCCATTCTAAGGCTGAAGAATACTGCAAAGCCTTTAGATAATTTGTTCAATAGGCCGGTCACCCGCCGACGCAATGTGCACAACCGTGTTCCGGGTGTGGTCCGACAGACACGAGAAGGAGAAATCAAAGTTCATCGTCCGATACCTGCGCAGCCCCAAGACAGTTCCGTCTTACATCCATCGGCCTGCGTAGAACGCAATCAGGCGATCATCCTACCGGGACAAGGTTCCCGTAAAATACTGCCGTAGCCCGCCAGCTTTTCGGCAGTCCCCAGCGACGCGGTGTCTTACCCCCATAAGACACCGCGTCTCATCTTTTTTCATGCCATCGAGCGTGATAGTCTTTCGTCAGGTTCACGGATGGTTCGAATGTTCCAGCATCAATCAAGCACGCCGCCATGGGGCGGCAAGATCAGCATTTGTATTGCGGCAATCACATTTGCATTTCTGTTGCCCGTTAACGGCAACAAGGCTTCAGCACAAAATCAGCACCCGTTCTTCAATCAATACAAACAGGCACTTGAGCTGACCGTTAGCTCGTGGCTGTATTTTCGCGACTACGATGGCCGGCAGCTTGTCTATTTCACCCATCTCGAAACATATCGCTGCGCCATAAAGCAGGTGCGATACAGCTTCAACACGGAAAAACTGGACAGAACGTGGGAGCTGGATGAGTGCGATCCTGACAACCCTCACAACATCGACCCGGTGAACCATCTCCCCTATCTTGAACTGCCTCTTGGCACCGCCCAATGGGGAGCTGTTCAGCTCATCTACAGTGACGGCACCACAAGCAAACTCGCTCGCGTCGAGGCGAACTAATTCGTTTCAGTTTGATATGGGGTCGGTTTGACCCGGTTGCTTTTAGTGAATGCGAGGGCGATTGATCTGCGCTGATCAGTCGTCACGATAGACGCGTTCACGCCGCTCATGGCGCTCTTGCGCTTCGATACTGAGCGTTGCGATCGGGCGCGCATCCAGCCTTTTCAGACCAATGGGATCACCCGTTTCTTCGCAATAACCGTATGTGCCCTCTTCGATGCGCATCAAAGCATCATCGATCTTGGCAATGAGTTTGCGTTGTCTGTCGCGGGTACGCAGCTCGAGGGTTCGCTCTGTTTCAGTCGAGGCACGGTCTGCAATATCGGGCAATTGCGTATCACCGCTCTGCAAATGAACGAGGGTCTCGCGGCTTTCACGCACGATCTCCTCTTTCCAACCCTCAAGCTTCTTGCGGAAATAGGTCCGCTGTTTCTTGCTCATGAACGGTTCGTCCTCATTCGGACGATAGGGTTCCCGTTTTTTCGTTTTGGATGCCATTACTCCAACCTCTGAATGGAACGCGTGGCCATCACAGCAGCACCCCCCGCGCGCCGCCTATATATCCGTGGAATGAGAATCGTACAACCAAAGAATGACACTGCATGCAACTTTGATGGGCAGAAGGAATCGCATTCGCAGTGTTCATCGCTTGCGATGTCGACGCGATACAGAACGCTTTATTTTCAGAAACTTAGCGGTTAGGCGGCCCATTCCAGCTTGGCCAGTTCGACGCGTGCACGTAACTCTATTTCATCGAGCACGTCAGTCAGCCCCTCGGCCTGGGGTGTCGCCGGTTTCTCTTGCATCATACGAACAAGACGGTTGAGTCGGCTTCGTGACAACCCTTCGGACAACAATCCAATCTTGATTTCCTCAAGAAGATCAAGAATTTGCTCTCCACGCTGCACCGCCCTGCGCCTTTGCTCTGTGGCATCGGGCACTTCCTGCAAGGCAATCAGAGCATCGACAGCCGTCAGCGACTGCACCCCTGAAGCCGATTGCGGGCGGGCTGTTTCCCCGCCAGAGACCTTAAAGCTGCTGCCACCTTTGACGCCTTGAGAATCACGTCGCGAGGCCGACACCCGGGAGGATGAACCAGGACCCGTAATACGCATGAAACCGCCCCTTGAGCTTGTCTGACTTAACGTCTGTCAAATTCCAGACACCAGATCGTTTAACCTTGATTAGGAAGCGATCTTGAGTGTGTTGCCTAGCATTTCGAAGCTGCGTTAACATTACGTTAACCATGTCAAAAACGCCGCCAACCCGGCAGAATTTGCCGCCTCATGGGAAGAAAAAGTCAACACTCGGGATGATTCGCTGTCCGCACAATTCTCCGTAACAGATTGAAAAACAACGGCTTACCCGCTTTCCAGCAACGTGGCATGGCTTTCGCTTCTCTATTCTCTGGCGGGTTTATTGATTTCTAGTTGGGGATGGCTACAAAAATGCAAAGGAACACCAGATCTTTGTCCTGGTCGCTTCGCACACTGTGTGCATTTGCGCTGTTGTTCGGCACTCTCGCCGTGCAGACAGCACAGGCAACATCGAGGATCAAGGATCTAGTCGATATCGAGGGTATCCGGGAAAATCAATTGATCGGATACGGCCTTGTCGTTGGCCTGAATGGCACCGGCGATACGCTGAACAATTCACCTTTTACACTGCAGAGCCTGACAGCAATGCTGGAACGCCTCGGCGTTAACACCAGAGGCTCCAACCTCCGCACCGCAAACGTTGCCGCCGTTATGGTGACCGCAAACCTGCCGCCCTTCTCAGCTCAGGGCACACGCATTGATGTTTCCGTCAGCGCTCTCGGCGATTCGACCAGCCTCATGGGCGGAACTCTCATTGTAACCCCGTTGCTTGGCGCAGACGGCGAAGTCTACGCGGTTGGTCAGGGGCCTCTCGCCGTCGGTGGTTTTTCTGCACAGGGCGACGCCGCTTCAATCACCCGCGGTGTCCCAACAGTTGGGCGCATCTCAAATGGTGCCGTCGTTGAGCGCGAGATACCTTACGTGCTGGCCGAACGCGAAAGCCTTCGCCTGTCGTTGCGCAACCCTGACTTTACGACGTCACGGCGCATTGCCGACGCCATCAACGCGTTTTTGGGCGCAGATGCAGCCGTTCCTCTCGATCCTTCGACCATTCAGTTCACGGTTCCAGAAGACACGGAACACTCAATCGTCAGCCTTCTCACCGACATCGAGCAACTAAGAATTGAGCCCGACCAGCCCGCGAAAGTCGTAATTGATGAGCAATCAGGCATCATCGTCATGGGCGCCAATGTCCGAATAAGCGAGGTCGCGATTGCCCAGGGAAATCTGACAGTAACAGTGACCGAGGCGCCGCAGGTCTCACAGCCCGCGCCCTTTTCAGATGGCGAAACAGTCGTTGTTCCGCGAACTCAGGTCACCGTGGATGATGAAGCAGAGCATCAGTTTGCGGTCCTCGACAGCGGTGTCAGCCTGCGCGAACTCGTTGATGCTCTCAACGCCCTCGGCATCGGGCCACGCGACATTATTTCCATCCTGCAGACAATCAAGGCCGCCGGCGCGTTGCAGGCCGAAATTGAGGTAATGTGATGCCGGATCTCCCCCTCATGCCTCAGCCCGTTATTCCGGGAGTAGCCGAAGCCGCCAGACCGGCAGCGACAGGCAAAAGTGCTCAGCAGATCAGAGATGCTGCGCACGACCAGGCGATGGAATTCGAAAGTGTTTTTCTGACAACATTCGTGCAGCAGATGTTTTCAGGCATCGAAACGGATGGCCCGTTTGGTGGCGGTCAGTCTGAAGAAATTTACCGTTCCATGATGGCCGAGGAATATGCCACGACCATTGCCCGCGCAGGCGGCGTCGGCATTGCAGACCACGTCTACGCCGAAATCCTCAAATCACAGCAAATAGACCCATGATGAAATCCAAAGCGTCAGCCTCTCCGCCTTCAACACCGATCACTGAGCGCGAGGGCGCCATCATGTTATGTGAAAGGTTGCAGGATACTGCAGCCCGCATGGCCGACCTCCTGGCAGAAGAGACGACCTTGCTGAAGCACAACAAACCCACAGAAATTAGCGGATTGCAGGAAGAAAAAGCCCGTCTGTCGGCGCTTTATTCCCGTGACTATTGCACACTCAAGGACAATGCGCGTTTCGTCGGTGCAAACGCACCAAATCAAATAGACCGCTTGAAACGGACGCTGCATGTTTTGCGGAAGCAAGGTGAGGAAAACTTTGTCGCCCTTGAAGCCACCCGGGCAGTAAGTCAGGGTTTGATGGCTGCAATCCATGACATTGCGCGCAAGAAAAGCGCC
>JAJFHB010000693.1 GCA_021775795.1 Hyphomicrobiales bacterium
CTACGAAAATCTTTTCTTTCTGGAGGGTGGTAATGCCGCCTGGTCGGCAGCCGGTGGGGCGCTCTTCAATGGCACAGAGGTTCCCGGCCGCGCCTTTGGTGCGTTTGTTGAACGCACCTGTGAGACGCCACTTGTCTCTGCCCGTTGGTTGGCTGATCGTCTTGACCGGCGCGCGCCGACGCTGGTGCTTGATTGCAGTTCACCTCTGGAACACAACCGCGGTTGTGTGCCCGGTGCGATCAACTGCCCGGCCGGTGAATTTGCTCTCAGGGTAAGCGAGCCTGCCGATCCGGATACAGTGATTGTGGTGCACTGTTCCGCCCGCACGCGCAGTATCATTGCCGCGCAAACTCTCATCGATGCTGGCATCGGTGCGCGCATTGCGGTTCTTGAAAACGGCATTATGGCTTGGGAGCTGGAAGGTTATGCCCTCGAGCGCGGTACTGATCGGCAGCTTGACTGGCCCGATGACCGAAAGCTTCGGGCTGCCCGCATGAGAACGATGACTGTTGCCAGTCGTCAAAATGTTGCTGCCATAGACGAGGGTCTTCTGGATCAGTGGCGCAATGATGAGAATCGGACGCTCTATCTGTTTGACCTGCGCACAGAGCAGGAG
Source organism: Hyphomicrobiales bacterium (assembly GCA_021775795.1). Classification (GTDB taxonomy): domain Bacteria; phylum Pseudomonadota; class Alphaproteobacteria; order Rhizobiales; family JAJFHB01; genus JAJFHB01. The sequence goes on from JAJFHB010000693.1 coordinate 617, forward strand.
GTTTCAGCGTCCAGCGTGGATGGTGCCCGCTGGATGCCGGGCGGAGAGCTCATCCGGAATATAGATCGCTGTGCTGTGACCCGGAATGCGAGGATCGTCCTGATCGATGTGGAGGGCATACGTGCCCCGGCGATGGGATACTGGCTCAAACGCATGGGGCTTTCCGAGGTCTATACGTTCGAAACGGCTGGCAAGCCGGTTCCAAAGACTACAGGCGATTTTCCCGAGATCCCGCCGGAAGCTTCCTTTCCTTTCATCGAAATTGATCGCCTGGGGGAAGATCTGGAACGCGACCTCGTCAGTGTTGTTGATGTGCGAAGTTCGAAGGCATACGGCCGCGAACACATTGTAGGGGCCATATTCCTCAGCCGTGAGAATTTGTACCGGGACACAGCAAACCTTCCCGAAGGACCACTTGTGGTTATGGGAGCACAAACGGATTTCGTGGAACTGGTCTGCACGGACCTGAAGCGGCTCGGGCGCAAGGTCATGATTCTTGATGGTGATCTCGAAAGCTGGAAGGAAGAAGGCGGCCGCACCGAACGCGGGTTCACATGGTTGGCAAGTCCGCCGCATGATCTGCACACAGGACCGGGTGACTTTGCCAATCCGTCGGTGGCTTTGCGCGAAGCGCGGAGCCATATCAACTGGGAGCTTGGCCTGGCAGACCAGATCGCTGGCGACCCTGCAGCACCCTATGCCAGAGGGTTTCCGACGCGCCAGCGCGCCGAGTGAGCGGTTTGATCAGAAACTAAAGCCGTCGTGGAAAGGATCAACTTCGGCTTGTGTGCCGTCGTCCGTGTGCTCGAGGTGACTTAGCATTGTGAGCATTTCGCACAGCTCAAAGCTCACTTCCGCGGCGACCTGCCCGGCATTTTCTCTCAGTTCAGCCTCGTTCATTTTTCTCTCCTTCCGGCAGTGCGGAAACGTCTTTACTGACTGGAAGATAGGAAAGAGGCGAATGAGGCGCTGAAATGTGGATCACACCTTGCGAATAATTGTTTGGGTCTGGAACAGACTGTGCCGGCACCGGTACTTGATCGGGATGCCGGCGCAAATTCATGAAAACGGGTGATCAGGCAAACTGATCCTGAAGGGCGCGAATGCGATTGGCAAGCGTCCGGGCGGTGTCCTTGCCGTTCGAGGCCGGCTTGACACTGGCTGCCAGGGCGCCGTTGGAGACCTCTGCTGCCGGGATGCCGTTCGCAGGGCCATGGGCACCGTTGTTACCGTTTGCAGCCTCAGGTTTTGCTACCTCAGCGCCCTTCTGGCAGGTGCCGGATGCCTGGGCGATGATCGAGGCAAGAGAGTGGCTGGAGCCGGTTGCGGATTGTTCCACCGCTGTGTCTTCTGATGGTGCCGCGAGCGGTTGTTGTTCTAGTGAGCGTTCAATGTTGTCGACCTCCTGCATCAGATCCGAGGTTTGGCTGTTGGCAACCTCGAGATTGCCCGCAAGTTGATTGCGGTCTTCCTCAAGCAGGGCAATCCTCGCCTGAAATTGTAGGCTTGCGTGTTCGGTGCTGGCGCGTTCAGTTGCTAGCTCGGCGTTGAGGGCCTGAAGAGCGCGATCCTGCTCGTCGTGTGCCAGGCGGCTCGCCTCGAGTTCCTGGTTCAGGGCCTGGTTTTGTGCCCGTGCCGTTTCGAACTGTTCGGCAAGAGTTGCCATGTCGGTTGCGAGTGCTGCCCGGGCCTCGACCTCATGGCGGTGGTTTTCCCGCAGGCTGGCTATTTCATCGGATGTGCTTGCAATTGCCGTTTCACGCTCGTTGAGACCGGTCTCGGCGGCGCCAAGGCGTGTCCGCAGTCCCTGAACCGCTTCTTGAAGGGTGGCACGTTCTTCCGCGGTACTGTTGGCGGTATGAACGGTTTCCTGCAACTGGGTCTCAGCGGCGGTCAGTTTTTCGCGCAATGCATCCGTTGTCTGGCGCATCGAGGCGAGTTCGGTGTCGCGGCCTAGGTTGGCTTCCGTGGCGGCGGTGAGCTGGGTCTCGAGCCCCTGGATGATGGTTTGCTGTCCCAATACGTTCTGGCGCAGCTCTGCGACTTCAATATCGCGCTGGATGCCGGTGGCCTGCACTTCTTCCAGGCGGGCTGAGACAGTCTCCAACGCATCCTTGCGCTCGCCTGCAAGCTCTGTCAGCCGTGCGACTTCAGCCTGCTTCAGGGCAACGTCTTGAGCCAGTTGTCTTACTTCGTCACTTTCGCTGCGTGAGCGATCCGAAGCCTGAGCTACTTGTTCCATCAATCCGGCGATGCGTGTCTCTTTCTCCTGGCCGGCGTCATGGGCTTCGCGCAACATCAACTGCTGAGCCAGAACCTGTTCTTCATGCGTGCGGATGGTATTCTGCATTTCCTCAAGCGCCGTTGCGTGCCTGGCCGCTTCATCAGCGACAGTGCGCAGGGCTGCCTCAATATCAGCGTTCTTTTCTTCCACCTGGCTGTCTTTCGCCTGCAGGGTGGATTGCAGGGTTTGAATTTCCTGGACTTTCAAGTCCGCTGCAACATTTGCGGCATTGATGGCTTCTTCAAGCGATCTTATTTCTTCTTCTTTCGCGGTCAGGCTTGTCTGCAGAACATCCGTTTCTGATCCGCCTTTTTCCACGAGCTCGATTTTTTCTGACAGCTCCTGGTCCTTGATACGGATTTTCTCTTCCAGTGTCCGGGCCGTTTCGCGCAGCTGTTTCATTGTCTCTGTGCGGGTCACCAGTTCGGTTTCTATAGGAGAGAGATTGCCTTTGAGTTGTTCCACTTCGGCACAACGTTCAGCCAGAGCAGCGCTCTTGTCGGCCAGTTGCTGGTCCAATTGCTCGATCTGAGTGTTCTGACGGGAGACGTCGACCGCTTGATGCGCCAGACGTTCTTTCAAATCTTTCAACTTGTTTTCGAGTTTGCGCGTGCTCATTGCGAAATCAGCACGGTCCAGTTCTTCACTGGGTTCAGCAGGTAATCGCGCCGGCGATTTGCCTGTTGCCATGCGGTTTGCGGCGACTTTTGCAGCACGACGCCAGACAAGCGGGACAACGAGTAACGCCAGCAGGCAGGCGGCGGCAAAGCCGAGAATAACAAGCATAAGATTGAGGGCCATCTGAAGCCTCTTGTGGATAATCCGATTGTTCAGGGTTTCCACAAAGCAAGTTCAGTGCCGCGCATGCGCGACCGCCATCTGCGACCGGGTAAACGCTGTATTAACGTTAACAAAACGATAACCGGGGCGTACCGGGTGTACGCACGCCAGCCGCGATCAGCGCATGACGAACGGGTTTGTCAAAGGCTCGGCTGAGGTGTTTATCCAGACTGTCTTGGGACGGGTGTAGTCATAAATCGCCTGATATCCGCTTTCGCGGCCGTAGCCTGAATCCTTAAAGCCGCCAAATTCTGCAATGGGCGAGACGACGCGATAGGTATTTACCCAGACGATGCCTGCGCGTACTGCCTTTGCCACCCGGTGAGCACGCCCGACATCTTGAGTGAAGATACCGCAAGCAAGACCGTATTTGGTGTCATTGGCCAGGCGCACGACCTCTTCTTCGTCTTTGAACCGCAGGACGCTGACAACGGGGCCGAACAGTTCGGTGTCGACAATCGTCAACTTCTGGTCAGGGCATTCGACGATGGTGGGCTGATAATACCAGCCGGCGTTAAGTTCTGGTGGCCGGGCGCCGCCGTGATGTATCTGGGCGCCTTCGTCACGGGCAATGCTGACCTGATTTTCAATATGTTTGAGCTGATTGAGGGTGGCCAGAGGGCCCATTTGCGTTTCTTCGGCCAAAGGGTCTCCAATAAGAATGTTCTTTGCCTGATCGACCACAGCGGACAGTACCTGATCGGCAACGCTTTCGTGGAGATAGAGCCTCGACCCGGCGACGCAGCTTTGACCACTGGCCCCGAAAATGCCTGCGATGATGCCGTTTGCAGCGCTTTCCAGATTGGCATCTTCGAACACCATAAAGGGCGATTTGCCTCCAAGCTCCAGTGAAACTTCGGCGAAATTTTCAGCGGAATTGCGGACAATGTGGCGGGCGGACTCAGGTCCGCCGGTAAAGCTGATGCGGGCAACAAGAGGGTGGGTCGTGAGCACGCGTCCACACGGATCGCCGTGCCCTGTGACGATGTTTACGACACCGTCGGGAATGCCTGCCTCGGCAATCAGTTCACCAAATTCAAGCATTGCGGCCGATGCGTGTTCGGATGCCTTGAGGACGACTGTGTTACCGGCAGCAAGGGCGGGTCCGAGTTTTACGGCTACGAGAAAAAGTTGTGAGTTCCACGGAACGATCGCGGCAACCACACCGAGAGGCTCTCGGGTCGTAAAGACAGTCATGTCCGGCTTGTCTATAGGCAGTGTGCTGCCGTGCACCTTGTCTGCCAGGCCTGCGTTGAAATGAAAGAACTCAGAAACATAGGCCGCCTGCCAGCGGGTTTCCTTGAACATTTTGCCAGTGTCGATGGTTTCCGTGCGGCCCAGTCCCTCAGAGCGGTCGGCAAGAAGATCTGCGAGCTTTCGCAGGTATTTGCCACGCTGGGACGGTGTTGTTTTCGACCAGGGGCCTTCCTCGAAAGCCTTGTGGGCGGCGCGTACGGCGCGGTCGACATCGCCTGCTGTGGCTTCGGGAATGAGGGCCCAGGGCTGTTCAGTTGCCGGGTTGATGCTTTCAAAGCTCTTGCCGTCTTCGGCATCGACCCATTGGCCATCAATCAGCATCTTGTAGTGTTTGAGATCAGCCATGGTGTTTCTTCTCCCTGTGAGCACGGTGACGCGACGGCACACTTTACCTTCAAATCATACTCAAGCACACTGCCGCGCAAGCAACTACCGGGAGTTAAAAAATGGGAGGCGCAATGTCCAGCAAAAAGCAGATTATCGGCGGGCCACTGATCATAAATGGCAGGCAGTTGTCGTTGTCAAAAGCTGTCCGGGCAGGGGACTTCGTGTTTCTGACCGGTCAGATCCCGTTCAAGGATGGCGTGCCAATGACAACCGGCACAATCGAGGAGCAGACACGGGTGGTGCTGGAGTTAATCAAGGAAACACTGGCAGAGGCCGGGTGCGATATGAACGACGTGGTGAAAGCCATGGTGTGGCTTCGCGAGCGGGAGGATTTCCCGGGCTTCAACGAGGTCTATGGGGAGTATTTTCCAGTGGATCCGCCGGCAAGGTCGGCTGTGCTCAATCAACTCATTGT
>JAJFHB010000694.1 GCA_021775795.1 Hyphomicrobiales bacterium
TCCCCTCCACGGGTAAAAATTTCAGACAAACCCCCACCGGAATGACAATCCGCAAGGCGCTTGAAGGCATCGGTGTCCGCTGGCTGAAAACGGTTACGACCTACCGCGTTGGCGAGATGGTGAAAACCCTGCGCGAGGCACTGACCACCGACGACAAGGGCCTGAAAGTGATCATCGCCGAAAGCGAATGTCAGCTCGCCCTCCAGCGGCGCATCAAACCGCTCACCCGGGATAAGTTGAAGCGCGGCGAACGCGTCGTGCGAACAAAGTTCGGCGTAGATGAAGACCTTTGCACCGGTGACCATTCCTGCATTCGTCTGTCCGGCTGCCCCTCGCTCACCGTCAAGCCAAACCCTGATCCGCTACGGCCCGATCCCGTTGCCCATGTGAATGAGGGATGCGTTGGTTGTGGCCTCTGCGGCGAGGTTGCCGATGCGGCCGTCCTGTGCCCGTCCTTCTACAAGGCTGAGGTTCTGCAGAACCCCCGGCTCCTTGATCGTCTGCTTTACGCCGTTCGCAGCCGCGTTCTCGGGCGCGTGAACAACGGCAAAGCAGCCGCACCATGAACACCGCCCCACACCCGGGCATTGATCGCCCCTACACCATTCTCATCGCCGCGCTTGGCGGTGAAGGCGGTGGCCTTCTCACGGATTGGATCATTGATGCAGCAACCCGGGCGGGACTGCTCGTTCAGGCAACTTCCATTCCAGGTCTTGCCCAGCGCACCGGCGCCACCACCTACTACATCGAGATGATGCAGGAGGCCGCCGATGCGGAAGCCGAACCGCTGTTCGGCCTCTACCCCGCCCCGGGCTACATCGACATGGCGGTTGCATCGGAACTCATCGAGGCCGGCCGCCTCATTGAAAGCGGCTTCGTCACCCCGGACCAAACAGCACTGATCGCCTCGACACACCGCATATTTTCGATGCATGAGCGCACCGCGATGAGCGAAGGCGCCTTCCCGGCACCAAAGATTATCGACACGGCACACGCCTTTGCGCGCACCCATATGCTTCGCGATTTTGCTGCATTGTCCCAGACCACCGGCACTGTCCTCAACGCCCTTCTCATGGGTGCCATGTCTGCACAGGATGGCTTTCCGCTCGAGCTCAAACATATTGAGGCCGCGATTACAGAGCGTGGCGTCGCTGTGGACGCCAACCTGAAGGGGCTTTCCGCCGGCCGCAAACTGGCAAAGGCAAAACAGCAGCCCGCAACGCAAGAAGCAACCGACACAACGTCCAGTTCGACCGGGGCGCCTGCATCAATCGACCAGTATCCTGAAGCCGTGCACGACATTCTGCAGATCGCCGTTGAACGGCTCACCGAGTATCAGGACCGCGCCTATGCAGACACGTATCTTGAGCGCCTGGCAACGGTTCGCGATGCCCTGGTGGGGTCATCAGACGACCATACCGCCCTGCGTGAGACGGCGCGCTATCTCGCACTGTGGATGGCCTATGAAGATGTCTTGCGCGTTGCGGATCTGAAATCACGGGCAAGCCGGTATCGCCGGGTACGTTCAGAGACCGCGGCCAAAGCAAATGAGCCCGTCCGTGTGAAGGAATTTTTCAAGCCGGGCCTCGATGAATTTTCCACGATCCTGCCAGCCTTACTGATGCGTCCGCTTTATGCCTGGCAAAGGCGGCGCGGGGTTCATACGCCCTTGCATATTCCGTTGCACGTCCGCTCCGACACAGTAACCGGAAACCTGCTTTTGCGCTTCGTTGCCAGTCTGAAAAGACGGCGCCGGCAAACACCGCGTTTCAGGGACGAGCAGGCGTTGATCGACCGCTGGCTGGGAATGGTGAAATCCGCTGCTTCTCTGTCACCGGAGCTTGCCCGTGAAGCCGCGCTGTGCGGCCGCCTCATAAAGGGCTATGGCGACACCCGTCAACGGGCACACAGAAGTTTCGCCCTGATCGCTGATCAGATTTTTACACCGGCCCTGGCAGGACACATTCCGCCAGCCACGGCCGCCTCCAAAATTGCCGAGGCACGCGGGGCAGCACTCGCAGACGAAGAAGGCAAGGCACTTGACACTTTGCTGTCGAGCATGAGTGACGCGGACCCCACACGAGACGATTTTGATACCCCTCCACAAAAGGCAGCAGCCGCTGCGGAGTGAGAGTGGGAGTAATGGCAACCAAAGGGAGGAATAAAATGAATAAACTGATGAAGACCCTGACCCGCTCGGTAGCAGCCGCAGGCCTGCTGGCAACGGCAACTGTCGCCTCTGCGGAGGAAGTAACCCTGACGGCTGTGAGTGCCTTTGCCGAAGGCACAACATTCACCGTCAACTTCGAACGCTTTATTGAACAGCTCAATGAGGCCGGCAAAGGCGAAGTTCAGATTGAGTTTCGAGGCGGCGGTGGCGCCGTCATGGACCCGTTCCAGCTTGGTGATGCCGTACGCACAGGCGTTGTCGACATCGGCAACTTGCCGGGCGCTTTCTATACAAAGTTGATGCCCGAAGCTGATGTCTTCAAGCTCAGCGCCTTTACAATTACAGAAGAGCGCGAGAATGGTGCCTGGGAATATGTGAACCAGCTTCACAACGAACGCATGAATGTCCAGCACCTGGCGCGCCAGAAAGACTGTGTGCCATTCCACCTCTATCTCAACAAGGAACTTGAGGGCCGGGACCTCTCGGGCCTGAACATTCGCGTCACGCCCATCTACCGCGCTTTCTTCGCATCAATGGGCGCCACCATGATCCGCACCAAACCAGGCGACGTTTACACGGCTCTGGAAAGCAGCACGGTGGATGGTTACGGCTGGCCTACGCAAGGTGTTCTTGATCTTGGCTGGCATGAGGTGACAAGTTATCGGGTCGACCCGCCGTTTTATCGTGCTTCTGTGGAAGTGCTGATAAATCTGGACAGCTGGAATGCCCTCACAGATGCCCAAAAGGCCGTGTTGAACGGAGCTGCATCGTTCATGGAAGGCCTGTGCCAGGAAGATATGGCGCTCAATGAAACCGAGCTCGCACGACAGACAGAAGTCGGGATCGAGGCTATAACCTTCGAAGGCGCGGAAGGCGATGCCTGGCTCGCGGATGCTTATGAAACCGGCTGGGCCGAGTTCATCGAAAACAACCCGGAAGAAGGCCCAAAACTCCGGGAACTGTTGAGCCGCTAGTCCAAAACAAAAACTGCAACAGGCCGCACACGGGAGTTCTGGAATGCCGCGCAGAATTGGCGCCATTTATGACGGCATTCTTTTCGTCTGCGGCCTGTTTGCAGGCTTCGCAATCGCCAGCATGGCGCTGCTGATAACCCTGGATGTTATTCTTCGAAATCTCGGGCTCACCAATTTTCCCTGGCTGCTCGAGGTTTCCGAATACATCCTCTATATCTCCACCTTCATGGCTGCCCCCTGGGTCTTGCGTCTCGGCAGCCATGTGCGGGTTGATCTTTTGCTGGAAAGCGTTCCAAAACCGCTGGCAAGAGCACTCGACCTCTTTGCCAACTTCCTCGGCCTTGGCATCTCTTTTGTGCTTGTGCGTAACGGTGGCCGCATAGCTTGGGATTCCTTTGAGCGTGGAGACATTCTGTTCAAGGAAATCATCATGCCCGAATGGCCGCTTCTCACGGTCATTCCCATTGCCGGCACCCTGCTGATTGCAGAATTTGCGCGCCGCATTGCCCTGGGCTTCCTCGGGCGGGAACCGGAAGAGACCGGCTTTCACTCAAACATGGAAGAACCCTAGGAGATGGATTGGGTCTCGGCACTGATCTTGATGTTC
>JAJFHB010000695.1 GCA_021775795.1 Hyphomicrobiales bacterium
GCTGTGCCCGAAGCGGTGTGCGTCGGGTACAGCGGCATTTGGGGAATGCGGCGTGAATCGCAATGTGGGGCGGTGATTTAGGCTATTTGTGCAAATAGTGTGGGACGATATGCAAAGTATAGACGCGCCTAGGCATGGCGAATCTGGCGCGGACTGCATCCGTAACGGTCGCTGAACGCTCGTGAGAAGGCTGCCGGGCTTTGGTATCCAACCTGTGATGCGACCACCTGAACGGGAGTTGTAGTGTCGGTCAGAAGGTTCATTGCCCGTTGTAGTCTGAGATTGGAAAGATAGCTCATGGGGGCACAGCCGATCACGTTTTGAAATCTGTGCGCAAACCGGCTTCGGGACATTCCGACGCCGCGGGCGAGTGTATCCAGTGACCAGCGTTTCTCCGGATTGTGGTGTAACAATCCAAGCGCTGTGCCGATCGGTGTGTCGGCCATGGCAGAAATGATGCTTCCGATGTTTGTATCCACAGCCGCGCAACAGCGGATGACCTCGATGAAGAGTACTTCCGATAATCGAATGACGGAGGCCTGCGTCCCCGGCGTCTGTGCAAACATCTGTCTGATAATCAGCCGCAAGAGTTCATCAAGCAGCGGTGCAGAAGCCCTCATTTCCGCAGTCACAAGAAGGAAATCAGGCAGGGCGCGTAGCAAAGGGTGATCAGCCCCATCTGCAAACGTAAAATGACCGCATATCAGTTTCGTGTCTGCATTCGGCAGCGCTGTGCCGCCATGTACAAGAACGCCTTCACCACTGTAGCCCGACTGGGCGAGGACATCCTCAAGCGCTGCGGGCTTTGTATCAATTTCATCACAAAGCACATGCTCTCTTCCATTCGGAATGAGGATCATGTCGCCGGAGTTGAGGATGACGTCATGTTCACCGGCAACCCGGACATGACAGCCCCCTTGTGCTGCTATGTGAAATCTTGCTGCCTGGCCGAGATGTGGCACAGCGACCGCAAAGGGCGGAGAAAAGGAGGTTCTGAAGTACAACGTGCCACGCAGGCGAAGCACATCAAGAATGTCGCTCAAAACGTCCATTTTGCGATTCGTCCCATATTGTTGGACGTTTAGATAAGAACTTGAATCGCAAATGTCGAGATGCGGACGCAGAATCTACCTTGAAGCTATCTAGACACCATCGATGATGCCCTGCTTGGAGAGATTGTCTAATTCTTCTCTGTCGAGGCCCGAGTAGCGTTCCAGAATGGCAAGTGTATCAACACCAAGCGCGGGAGCCGCTCCTGCAGGTTCGAGCGGTGTTCCCGACAATCGGATCGGGCAGGCGACACCCGGCGTGACAGTGCCGTCGGGGCGGACCAGTTCAAGCTCGAGCTGGCGTGATTTGACCTGCGGATTTGCAAACACCTGTTCGACGTTTGAAATGGGCCCACAAGGAACAGCCGCATCTTCCAGCGCCTGGATCCATTCTTCGGTCGTGCGCTTTGACAAGGCGTCTGCCACCATCGGAACCAGTACATCGCGATGTGCGACCCGATCCTTGTTCGACGTGAAGCGCGCGTCATCGGCCGCACCTGCAAGCCCGGCGATTTCGCAAAATTTGCCAAACTGGCGATCATTGCCAATGGCCAGAATGATGTGCCCGTCAGCGGTTGGGAATGCCTGATAGGGAACAATGTTTGGATGTGCGTTTCCAAGTCTTACCGGCGAGGTTCCACTCACGAGGAAGTTGAGTGCCTGGTTTGCAAGAACTCCGACCTGGCTGTCCAGAAGCGCCATATCGACGTGTTGCCCAAGGCCCGTCGTTTCTCTGGCCGTGAGAGCCGTCAGAATGCCGATGACCGAGTAGAGGCCGGTAAAAATATCCGCAAAAGCGGTGCCGCATTTCATTGGCTCGGCACCGGGGGAGCCGTCCGGTTGGCCTGTGACGCTCATGATGCCGCCCATGGCCTGTATCATGAAGTCGTAACCCGCACGCTTTGCAAAGGGGCCTGTTTGCCCAAACCCCGTGATGGAGCAGTAAATCAGCCGCGGATTGATCTGGGCAAGTGAGGCATAGTCGAGGCCGTATTTTGCAAGGCCGCCAACCTTGAAATTCTCAACGAGCACGTCGCACTCGCAAGCAAGTTTGCGAATGAGCTCTTGCCCTTCGGGATGTGCAATGTCGATGCAAACTGATGACTTGCCACGGTTGGCAGCCAGAAAATACGCGGCATCGCCGAGTTTTCCTTCATCCTCGCTGTCGAGGAAAGGAGGCCCCCAGCCGCGTGTGTCGTCACCGCTGCCAGGCCTTTCAATCTTGATAACTTCAGCACCCAGGTCGGCAAGTGTCTGGGCTGCCCAGGGGCCGGCAAGGATGCGGCTGAGGTCAAGAACGCGGATATGAGACAAGGGCCCGGACATTTCACATTCCTTCTGTTGATAAAGCGCTGCACGCGCTTCAACCCTGCGCTATAGGTTGTGCGGTCAGGCGACGCAAGATCGCAATAGGGGTTAAGGCTGGAATGAGTATCGATCTTCCCGACGCGATATCGGAAGTGCCGCTCACCATGAGTGATGGTGCGGTTATCAAATTGCGGCGCCACGGCAATCCAGACGGACCACGCCTGGCTTTCAGCCACGGAAATGGTCTCGCAATAGATGTTTACGCCTGTTTCTGGAGCCATTTTTGCAACTCCTACGATGTTGTCATTTTCGACATGCGCAATCATGGGTGTAATCCACGGCACACACTAGAGGCACACACGTGGGAGCAATGCACATCAGACATGTCAGCGGTGAGACGGGGTATTAGCACTGCGTTCGGTAAGAAACCCATTACGGGCATCTTTCACTCCCTGTCAGCGGTCTCCGCATTGAGAGCAGCCCTTGGTGGTGATCCGTGTTGGGAGAGGCTCATTCTGTTTGACCCCCCGATGTGCCCCACAGCGGATACCGGCATGAGAGAAGAGATGGACGAGCATGTCGATCTGATGGTTCGGCGCTCTGCCAGGCGGCCGGAAAGTTACGCATCGCCACGCGAGTTTGGAGAGCAGCTTAAGGCCAATGCACGATTTGCCACGTGGCCGGAGGGAACCCATGAACTCTTTGCCCTGGCGACACGGCGTGAGAACAAGACGAACGGGCGTTGGGATCTGTCCTGCCCACGTGAGTTCGAAGCCAGGATATTTGACACAAATCGCCACGACAGCGCCTTTCGATATCTGCTGGAGACACCCGGCCTGCCTGTCACCTTGATCGCCGCTGACCCATCATTTGATGACGATATGCCAGCAAAGGTCTGCGCTTACTTGGCCTCCCATACACGCATCGATTATGAGTTCGTGCCCGGTACAACACATCTGCTGCAACTGGAGCGGCCCGATGCATGTGCTGCAGCAGTGGAGTGGCGTCTGTCTCAAGTCACCGAAGCTGCCGGCTCTGGGGAGGTTGGAGGATGATGATAAACGATGCTTCCCACAGGCTCGAAGATTTCCGCTTCATTACCGGGCAGGGAAAATACCTGGACGACCTGCCGTTCGAGAATACGAACAGCGTTAGTTTCCTGCGCGCACCGCTCGGTCACGCCCGGATCGACAGCGTAGAAACAGAAGCGGCCCGTCAGGCACCCGGTGTGCGATGTGTGGTCACTGGCCGGGACATTGAGCGCTATGGTCTGCCCGACCTCAAGGCCGGCATCGTGATCGAAGGGCAGCGCGACGCCACGAGATCCATAATTGCACGCGATCGTGTGCGCTATGTCGGTGAAATTGTTGCCATGGTGGTTGCGGATAACGCTGACCAGGCGCGCAATGCCGTTGAGCTGATTACGGCAAGTTACTCCGAATTGCCTGTGATTGTTGACCCCAGCGCCGCAAGCGAGGGCGCAGGGCCTCAACTGCACGACACCGTCCCGGATAATATTGCCTATGACTGGCAGACGGGAGATGCGGAAGCGGTGGACGCAGCGTTTGCAAAGGCAGACCGTGTCGTATCGCTCACTGTCGAAAACAACCGGGTGATCGTCAATCCTATGGAACCGCGGGGCGTTGCGGCGAGCTAC
>JAJFHB010000696.1 GCA_021775795.1 Hyphomicrobiales bacterium
TGTGAAGTAATTTGCCTTATAGGTCTGGATCTGGAAGCGCCAGCCGCGTGCAGTCGCGTTGATGGCATCTGCTGCTTCGGAACTTTCGCCGGTACTCCAGGCAAAAACCGAAACCCAGTGCTCATCATCACCGACCGACACCACATGAGCTGTTACATTGGTACCATCCAGCATGACCACATCGACTGTGGTTTCATCGGCATCTTCGACGGCAGCAGAATCGGCGGCGGAACGCTCGTCCCAAAGCTCCAGCTGCGATACGGAGCGAACGTCAAAACCAAGGTCGGCATTTGACTTCATCTCGTAGCCTTCGGGCAGATTGGCAATCCGAAAGCCGGGATCACTGCCTTCAACATCTTCAAATTCATAGATGAGAACTTCACCGTCCGAATGCGAAATGGTTACCCGCTCCACGTCGGCTTCGGTAAATTCATAGACAGATTTTTCGGCCCAGCCGCGCACATCAAGCGGCGCGTTCATGTCGCCGCTCACCAGCCAGGTCTGAGCATCACCGGGAACCCGCACGTAGAGACCATTGCGTCCAGGCCCGAGCAAACCGTATTTGATTTTTCCCAGGACGACTTCGGCGATGAGGACACCTTTTGCATCGAGCAATTGCACGAGCTTTGAATCGGCGTCTTCGGCCCGAGGGTCACCGAGTTCGAGCAGATGGTAACGATCCTCATTGCTGGTTTTTGCCTCCACCACAAACATCTGCGTCAGGCCGACAATTGTTTCTCGAATTTCGTTGGTGTTGGCGGAAAAACCGCTTCGTTCCTCAATGCCCCAGCCGTCATCCGTCTGCACGATGTTGATGCTTTCATCGCCTTGCACGACGCTGATGCGCGCAACACTTTCCTGTTTTGATGTCAGATCAGCAAACAGGGCCTCACCGGCAGCAATCGATGAAACCGCGGTACGGCTTGCGTTGTAGGTCCATGCAGCGGCACCAAGGGAAACGGCAGCCGCAATGGTCAGCCCGTAAAAGAGTTTGGGTGTCATCTCTATCGTCTCCCTATCATATGGCCGTTTTGGCGGCACTCTGGCGGGCACGGCGGACGCCGAAAACACACAACCCGAGGAACGCAACAAGAAGAGGTATGGCTGCGATGTTGGCAAACTTGAGCCAGAACTCCAGCTTATCGATGTCGCTTCTCAATGCCCGCTTTACTTCCCTTAACTCACCGCGAACGGTGAGCAACTGGGTGCGGAAGTTCTCAATCGCTTCTTCCTGATCGGATGTCAAAATGACCGTGCCGCCGTCATCTGTTCGTTGCAGATCACGCAGATCGGCCTGGACCTGTTCCAGTTCCGCATTGAGGTCTTCTTCGCGCGCCCTGTACTGCAAATCAGCGGCTTCCTGAATTTCCTCAACGAGGTGGAACGGGCGGCTTTGAACACCTCGGCCACGCAGGTTGATGAGAGCTTCACCACCGCTCAGGTTATCAACAACGTTCAGGAAGAAATCACCATTGTTGGCCAGTGGCACAATGACGTCCTGACCAAGGAAATTTTGAACACGCATCCAGAGACTGTCGTACAGGAAGTCCACATCGCCGAACACGACAGCGTTGATACGGCCACTTGCCAGATGTTCGGGGGCATCCGGGTCAGCTTCTTCTTCCTCTTCACCTTCCGCAATAGGACGGCCGTCCGGGAATGCAGAGGAAACATTGCCGACAACGCGCGCGGCCAAAGCGATGGTGGCTTCGCCATCAACATATTGCTCAAGCAGGGTCAATGGATTGGGGCCGAGCGCAAATTGCTCTGCTTCCATGCGCATGGCACGAAGGCTTGAAGAAATGAGCGGCGTAAACTCTGTGGCCGCACCCTCTATCGGGTCCACGGCGCCGGCCGTGTGGAGGTTCAAAAGCTCGATGCCATCGGCACTGACCGAATCAGCATCCAACCCTGTGGCATCAACTGCGAGCCAACCCACATAGTCGACGACAACAGGATTGCTGGCAGAGCCGAACTGAACACGGCGCGCAAAATCGATATCCGCAACCACCGTGTTTTCTGCCATCTCCACGCCCCAGGCGTTGAGAAGCCGTTCAAATCCATATTCCTGAACGCCGCCGATAAAGCCTGGCACCTGGCCCTGCCCTATTTCAACATTGGGATCTGCAAAAACAATGACCCTGCCGCCGCCGATGGCAAACTGGTCAATCGAATAAAGCAGGCTTTCGGAAAGCCCCACAGGCTGCGCAATGATGAGAATGCTTATGTCGTCGGGAATTTCAGCCGACTGCGCATTGACGGCTCTGACGTCGTAGAATTCACGCAACTGAGCGATGATCTGCCAGTCAGGCTGTTGCCCGCTCTGCATGTCGTAGGCACCGACCAGCGGCAGGCCAGACACCACGGCAATGGCCTGTTTTTCGGGGTTTGCCAGCGAATAGACCAGCTTGGTGAAATCATACTCAAGGAACCGCTCCCGCTCCAGCGGAATGAAAGCCTGAACCTGCTGATTGTCAGTGCTGTTCGTCGCCGAATAACCGAAGTAACCGTTCACGCCATCGTCACCCAGTGGTATGGCCGTGAGACCTGCTGCAACAGCGCGGTCTTCGGCATCCGAAAAGGCCTCCGGATCGAAGACTTCCAGGTTGATCTTGCCACCGGATATGTCGGCATATTGTTCCAGCAGCGAGCGCACGCGCTCGAAATAGCGCTGGAATGTCGGCACCGCCTCGCCCAGATCGGTAGAGAAATAGAGCTTCACATTAATTGGCTCATCAATGCCCTCCAGCACTTCATGAGTGCCCGCAGAAAGCGTGTAGAGCCGTTCCTCGGTGAGGTCGATCTTGCTGCCCTGGAACAAAGTGTCGGACAGAACGTTGACAGACAGCAGTGTGATCGCTGCCATGATAACGCAGCCCAAGGCGAGAAGGTTTTGGTTGGGTTTCTTGGTCTGAGACATTTCTAACTCGCCTTCTTCATACGAACAGCGACGGTGTTGGCGAACAGCCAGAAGGCCATCATGGAGAGATAGAAGACAATATCGGTTGCATCAAAAACGCCGCGCGTCACGTTCTCGAAATGATTGAGAACGCTGAGTGACGAGATCGCCGAGATAAGGAACTCCGGCAACCAGTCGTGGAAGACATTCAACACTACCTGTGTGCCGCTCAGAACGAACATGAAGCAAACGGATGCCGCCACCACAAAGGCGATGACCTGATTTTTCGTGAGCGCGGAAATTGTCGACCCGATGGCGAGAAAAACGCAGGACATCAGAAAGCTTCCAACATAACTCGCGGTAATGACGCCGTTGTCGGGGTCGCCAAGGATGTTGACCGAAATCCAGATCGGCATGGTCAAAATCAGCGCGATGGCCAGAAATATGGCGCCGGCAACAAATTTTCCAAGCACTGCCTGGCCTGCCGTAATCGGCAAGGTCATCAAAAGCTCAATTGTGCCTGAGCGGCGCTCCTCGGACCACAATCGCATGGCAATCGCTGGCACCAGGAGAAGAAACAACCACGGGTGATATTCGAAAAACGGCTGAAGATTGGCTTCTCCACGGTCAAAGAACGTGCCGATGAAAAAAGCAAAGACGCCGGTCAACGCTGCGAAGATGGCCAGAAACACATAAGCGATCGGCGTGCCGAAGTAGCTGCGCAATTCGCGTTTGGCGATGGTCCAGATGTTACGCATTGGCGCCTCCGGTGTCGGACGTCGTTATCTGCCGGAAGACATCGTCAAGATTGCCCTGCTCCACAAAAAGCTCATCAGTCTGCACGCCGTTCGACCGCAGCGCATCGATGACATCGGCTGTGATCTGCCGGCGCCCGACGGTCATCGCGCGCAAACGGCTCTTGTTTTTGCCGCGACTGAGGATCTGTGTTTTGCCTACGCTCGGCAGTGCATCCAACACGGCGCGGGCGCGATCCAGGTCTTCTGAGTTAAGGCGGATCGCGACGGCATTATTATAGTCGAGACGGTGCTTGAGTTCCCGCGACGTTCCATCCGCAACGATCTTGCCCTTGTCGATGACAATGGCTCGCGTGCACACAGCGTCTACTTCTTCCAGAATATGGGTCGAAACGATGATCGCCTTTTCCTTGGCCATCGATTTGATCAGCGAGCGCACATGATGCTTCTGGTTTGGATCAAGACCGTCCGTCGGCTCGTCGAGGATGAGAACATCAGGATCGTGCAGAATGGCCTGAGCCAGACCAACGCGGCGCTTGAAGCCTTTCGACAGCGTATCAATGCTTTGATGTAAAACGCCACGCAACTGCGTCGCGTCGACAGTGCGGATGATGGCTTCGCGACGGGCACTGCCTTTGAGGCCGCGCACTTCAGCAATGAACCGCAGGAAGGCCAGCGGCGTCATTTCGCCATAGCACGGCGCCCCCTCCGGCATATAGCCAATGTGCGCTTTGGCGCGTCTTGGATGTTGCGCAACGTCATATGCGCACACCTCAGCGGTACCGGAATCAGGTTCCAGAAAGCCCGCCGCCATTTTCATCGTCGTCGACTTGCCCGCGCCATTCGGCCCGAGAAACCCGACCACTTCACCCTTCTCGACAGTGAGCGAAATGCCGTCCACCGCAGTGAGCGAACCAAAGCGTTTCGTCAAGCCATCAAGAATGATCAACTCATCCATCAGCAATCCTCCATCGCGATACCGCGATTCCCAAATCTTATCGGTCCTGTTCGGATCGGTCGTGTGCAGATTTCCGTACTTAACAGGCGCAGCGCATGCTGTGTTCTTGAACCGGTTGTGTCGTCCAACATCACATAAAGCAGGCCAGATTTTGGCAAGCCGTGCCAGTTCCGGCAGCTCGCTGCAACTCCCCTTTGGCAGAGTGGTAAATCATCGAAAAATTCATTCCAGCGATTGTCGTTGAGTTACAGGCATACGGCTACCGCAAGAGCGCGCAACATTGCCTCTTTTGCGCTTCGTGACAAGACCTGCGTGCATTAAATTTTTGCACTGCACACTGGATCAGCGCATCGAAAATATGACGTTCACGAAATTGCTACCCGTATCGGATTGAGTCGGCCTAGTGATTGCGTATGCTGGCCGAAACCAGTGCCTTCGCAGGTTCAGCTTTTGGAGACTGAAATGAAGCTCAAAGTCCTTACCGCAATAATTGCCGGAACATTTATGTTTGCGAGCAACCCTGCACCAACGGTTCATGCTGCAGAACGGGATCTCGTTGGCGTTTATACGGTTGTTACCGCCCGCCGCGCCGCCGATGTCGCCGGTGGCAGCGAAGACCTAACGATGGACGACGATGCAGTGGGCCGGGTCGTGCTGTTCGGTGAAAGCCTTGAATGGTTTGATGGCAAGACCTGCGAAACCTGGACGACATCTGAAGTGCCGGACGGTGCGGTAGTGAATCTTGATGACCCCATGCTGTCTGACCTGCAGGCCGGGGAGACGGTTCGACGCGGCTCAATCGGCCGTGTGTCTACTGAGTTTCACGGTTGGACAATTACCTGCGACGGTGAATATCTCGCAGCAATCCAGTTCATCGACCGTTATGTGCTTGTGATTCCAAGCCCGTCAGGCCTGACCAACCTCATTCTCGAACGCCCGCAATCTCAGGAAACCATCGCCCTGGTTCAGTATTCCCTGCAAGGCCATGGTCTCTACACCGGTGAACTCACCGGCGAGATCGATGCCGCCACCCGCCGCGCCATCGCCGCTCGTGCTTTCGACCTTGGCGCCGATTATGAATTTGAGGCTGGCGTACTGACAGTTGAGCTGCTGCTGGATTTGATGCAGTAGCAAGATTTTCGACGCTTGGTAATTTGTAGATTTCGCAAACGAACAGAATTGAAACTGTTTGTCATTTGCCAACCCAGTTGATGCGAAGATGCTGCGGTATTTGTTGCTGTTCACATTCGATGGGACGACCTGTTTTTTCCAACCGGTGGCCGGCAGAGCGAAACGTCAACGCGCCTGATAATTGGTCGTTCAATGCAATCTCCCAGTCAAACTCCTGATAGTCGCCTCTGGTGACTGCCGCCTTATCGGAACAGGCAATCCGATCAATTGGGAGAGGACTTATGCTTGTGTCGGGATAACCAAATGTGACCTTCAAGTTCGATACATTCGCAAAACAGAGATTGGCCTGGACCAAACGAAAGCTGATTTGGCCATTGTCATGCCTGATCCAATCCAGAATATGATCGATGTCCAGCACCAGTTCGCTCCGCCAATCCTTCTGATCCGGTTCTGGTGAGATCAAGCGAATTGCGTAGATTGAGTCGTCATGAAAGGTTTCGAGACTATCTCCGCCTGGCGTTTCGAACGTTGCCATCTCAACTCCTGTCGTCGATCAGTTTCTGCCCCGCCAAGCTGGACTTCGCGGCTACAATTTATAGCATGCGTTCATGGAGCCACTTATCCGGGAAATCAGGGAAGCATTCGCTGAATGCACCCCGCCGAGTGATGCCCAGCTTCTGCATCCGGACTGTATGGACGATGTGGATGTTCTGGAATTCTATGGGGGCGTCCGCTGGCAGGATATGACTGACGAGATGGTTGTCTATGGCTACGCTGCACCAACCGCGTTCAGCCCGCTGGCGTTTCGGTATTATCTGCCCGCTTATCTCATATGGACCCTGAACAATCTGGACAGCGCCGAACATGCGAGCGAAAGCATCTTGCTCGCGCTTGATCCGGGCACCAGTAAGGAAATGCTTCACGATTTCAGGAAATCAAAATTTTCACTGTTCACACCAGCCCAGATTGCAGTCGTCAAAAACTTCCTTTGGCGTGTTTCTGAGGATCGGGATCTTGGTGCGTTAGCGGATCTGGCCTTGGTACATCACTGGATTGATGCTTAGCGGCCCGTATGTGGCGGGACTACCAGAACAGGAGCAGGGCGCCAGTGGCTTCGCACAAAAGCAAAAATGATTTATTGCTGGCGCACAGGCAGAATCGAAATGCCTAAGACCGCAACTTACGTGCGAGATCGATCTATGACGCAATCCACCTATCAAGTCCGGACGATGAAGCCTGGCGACCACGACACCTGGCACACGCTGTGGACCGGGTACCTCAGTTTTTACAAGAGCACATTGGACAACGATATTTATGCTGCCACCTGGGAGCGCCTCATGTCGGATGACCCTCATTTTGGCGGCTTCGTTGCGGTAGATGAGACAGACACTCCAGTCGGACTGGCCCATTACATCGTGCACCCCTCAACCTGGTCACCAAAGCCCTATTGCTACCTGGAAGACCTTTATGTGAGGCCGGACCTGCGCGGGGGTGGCGTCGGTCACGCTCTTATTGATGCATTGGGAGAACGAACTGAAGAGCTCGGATGCGCCCGCCTTTACTGGCAGACCCAGGAGAAAAACTACAAGGGCCGGATGCTCTATGATCAGGTTGCAGAAAAGACGCCCTTCGTCGTTTATGAACGGTGGCTGTGAGATGAACACGATCCCTGATCATGCCGTCATTTTCGACATTGATGGCGTTCTTCTGCATTTGACGCGCAACGAAGAGAAGCTCTTTTTCGACGCCTTTCGGGATGTGTTCAATGTTGCCGAACATCACATCAATCCAAACTGGGGCAGCTATAAAATACGCAATGACGTTGAAATTGTAGACGAGCTTCTGGAGCGCCACTTTGGAAGAGCCCCTACTCAAACCGAAGCAAGCGCTGTGCTTGAGCATTACACCAAATCAATTGATGCCGGCCTTTTAAGCGGTGAACTCAGCGCCCGGGAGATTGAAGGCGCAAAGCCACTGCTGCAAAGCCTGGCCGCCGGCGACACCTTCCGATTGGGTCTTGCCACTGCCAACATTCAGGAGACAGCCGAAATTCGGCTGAAGAATGCAGATCTTTGGGGCTATTACCATGTCACCGGATATGCGGAAGCACGCGGGCCGAAGATCAATATTTTGCGCGATGCCATTTCTCAGCTGGAAACCAATGGCGGAGCGATCTCACCTGACCGCATCGTTTATCTGGGCGACCAACTGGGTGATCTGGATGCAGCGCGCGAAAATGGCGTTCACTTCGTCGGCACATCACCGAGCGCTGAACAACGGCAGGTGCTGCGCGACAATGGTGCGGAGACCGTAAGCGAGGGACATCACGAAACGGAAGCCCTTATCCTTGGACACCTCGGTCTAAAGTAGAACCGCTGCCAGATTATTCGTCCGAATGCTGCGATGGGTGCGCGGCGGCGAAGGCTTTGTTTGTGCTGCAGGTTTCCTCGACACTCAGGATCTTCGGATAATCGTCGAGGGGAACTTCAAAAAGCCGTGCATTGAAATGCTGT
>JAJFHB010000697.1 GCA_021775795.1 Hyphomicrobiales bacterium
GTCGTGGATCAGCGATGACTTGCCTGAGCCGGACGGCCCGAGCAGAGCAAAGAACTCGTTCGGCCGGATATCAAAGGAAACATCGTCAACCGCGACCACGGAGCCAAAGCGCTTGGTGATGTTCTGGATTGAAATAATCGCATCGGTCACGGGGTACTCGTCCTTTTCATTTGAGCTCGGATCCCTCTAGCCATCCGCACGTGAGGGAGATTGGAAGCGCATTGCAAGGAACGTGGCGATCACGGTAATGACCACGAGCACGGTCGATGCGGCATTGACCTCCGGTGTCACGCTGAACCGGACCATGGAATAGACTTTGACCGGGAAGGTCACGGTGTCCGGTCCGGATGTGAAAAACGTTATGACAAAATCATCGAGCGACAGCGTAAAGGCGAGCAGCGCACCAGCAACAACACCTGGCCGCATATAGGGCAAAACAACATTCCAGAAAGTCTGCCATTCACTTGCACCGAGATCCTTCGAGGCCTCTTCAAGCTCACGATTGAAACCGGCCATTCGCGCCCGCACGACGACGGCAACAAAGGGGAAGGAAAACGCGATGTGCGCAATGGTGATGGCGCTCAGATTAAACGGCCAGGGCATGCCGGAGGGCCAGCCTATGCGAGCAAAGAAAACAAGCATGGCAACACCCATGCAGATTTCTGGCACGACGATCGGCAATGCCATCGCCCCTTCGTAGGCAGCCTTGCCCGGAAAGCGGAACCGCCAAAGCAAAAGCGCAATCATGGCACCCAGGATTGTGCTGATGATGGTGGAGAAAAAGGCAATCGTGATGGAGTTCATGAAGGCTTCGAACAGACCATCGTTGTTCCAGGCCTTGATGTAGTATTTGAACGTGAAGCCCTTCCAGACGACGTTACGCTTGGAATCGTTGAAGCTGAAGATCATCAAGGTCAGGATCGGCGCATACAGCAAGACAAAGATGGCGCCGACAAACATCCGCATCCACAAGCGCTTGCCGTAATCCAGCGGCCCTATATCACGCCGCCGGCGCTTTCTGCGCTGAGGCTTGCCCGGCGTCTCGATCGAGACATTCGCAGTCATGTCGGCCGCCATCTCAGACCTCCATCCCGCTCTTGCGCCCGGCAAGCAGCGCGCGCAGAGCGAGCGCCCCGAAAGTGACATACATCAGCAGGAAGGAAAGGGCCGAGCCAAACGGCCAGTCGTTGGCCGATTTGAACTGTCGCTCGATCACGTTGCCGATCATCTGCGCGTTTGTGCCGCCGAGCAGGTCGGGAATAAGAAACGATCCAAGGGCTGGAATGAACACCAGAATGATGCCGGAGATGATGCCGGGCATGGTGAGAGGAAATACCACCGACCAGAATGTTCGGCTTTGACTTGCGCCGAGATCAAGGCTTGCTTCCAGATAGGATTTGTCCAGCTTTTCGATGTTGGCGTAGAGGGGCAAAACCATAAACGGCATGAAGACGTAGACGATGCCCGCGATCACCGCAAAGTTGTTGTAAAGCATGGACAACGGCTCGAAGCGCGCGCCGATCAGTTCGTATTCTGCAAGTCCCACAAATCCGAGGATCGCATTGAGCTTTTCCCATATCCACTCGAGGGTGAAATTGACGTAGCCGCGGGTGCGGAAAACCGCAATGAGAGCATAGGTGCGAATAAGCAGATTGATCCAGAACGGCAAGATCACGGCCAGGAGCAGAAGAGGTTTCCACTTTGACGGGGCGAAGCTGATAACGAAGGCAATGGGATAGGCGATGACCAGGCAGAAAAATGTTGCCAGCACGCTGACCCAGACCGACTTCCAGATAACCTCGAGATAAACCTGTTCCGAGGCCCGGACGTAGTTCTCGGAGGTCCAGGTAATAACAATGTCGATAATGCCGGATTTTTCACCGAAGGACAAAATCCACACAAGCGACAGTGGGATAAGGAAGAAAACCACAAGCCAAGCAGTGCCGGGAACCGAAAGCACCCAGAAGACGGCCTTATTGTTCTTCCAATTTTCCATAGGATGTGCCCCTCACCCCTGCACATCAAACGCTGGCCCCGGCACCCCGGGACCAGCCGCTAGTAAAGGACAATTGCAACCTGAGCGTCAAGCAGCCAAAGCAGTTGTTCAGCGCTGTTTGCGAGACGCTTTTTCTCTACAGGTGGTCAGCCTGACACTTCACTCATTGTACGTTCGATGGCGGTTCGCGCCATGGCGACAAGCTCATCAATCTCTTCGTGAGTGATGGTGAGTGGTGGCGACATGACCAAGGTGTCGCCGCAAGCCCGAATGATGAGCCCGATGTCGAAGCAGTGATCGCGGCATTTGCGTCCCGCTCCCACGGAGGCGTCAAATTTCCGGCGCGTAGCCTTATCTTCAACCAACTCAATTGCACCGAGCAATCCAAGCGAGCGGGTCTCTCCAACCATCGGCAGGTCCGAGAGCGTTGCCAGTGCTGAGTTCAGATAAGCTCCAAGGTCGTCACGAACCCGGTCAACCAGCCCCTCTTCCTTCATGATCGCGATGTTTTCGAGCGCGACGGCGCAGGCGACGGGATGTCCTGAATAGGTCATGCCGTGCGCAAACTCGCCACCCTGTTCCCGAAGAACTTCAGTGATTTGATCGCTCACAGCGACAGCGCCAATTGGCAGGTAACCTGAAGACAGGCCTTTTGCCATGGGGACAATGTCGGCCTCAATTCCAAGGGTCTGAAGGCCAAACCAACTGCCGGTGCGACCGAATCCGCAAATCACTTCATCGGCAATCAGCAAGACGTCATGCTCTTTGCAGATGCGATTGATTTCCGGCCAGTAGGTATCCGGCGGAATGATAACACCACCCGCACCCTGCACCGGTTCGCCGATGAAAGCTGCGACATTGTCTGCGCCAAGCTCGAGGATTTTTTCCTCTACTGACCGGGCTGCAACAATGCCGAATTCCTCCGGCGTCATATCACCGCCTTCGGCAAACCAATACGGCTGCTTCACGTGTACAAAGCCAGGCAAAGGCAGGTCGCCCTGGGAGTGCATGTGGGACATTCCACCGAGGCTCGCAGATGCCATGGTGGAACCGTGGTAGGCGTTCTCGCGGCTGATGAAGACCTTCTTGCCAGGTTTGCCAATCAGATTGTGGTAGTGGCGCACCAGACGAACGATGGTGTCGTTTGCTTCTGAACCCGAGTTGACAAAGTGGATCTGATTGAGATGGTCAGGAAGCAGACCTGCAACCGCTTCAGCGAGCAACACGGCTGGCGGTGTCGCGGTCTTGAAGAAGGTATTGTAATAGGGCAATTCCTTCATCTGCTTGTAGGCCGTCTCCGCCAAACGATCGCGGCCATAGCCCACATTTACGCACCAAAGACCAGCCATACCGTCGAGGTAGCGCTTGCCGTCCGTGTCCCAAAGGAAGCAGCCCTCCGACTTTTCGATAATGCGTGGGCCACCTTCTTCTTCGATCTGTTTGTGATCCGTGAAGGGGGGGAAATGGTGTTCGAGCGCGGTTGTGCGCAGGGCGTGGGTATAATTCGCTTGTGAATGTTCATTCATAATGTCACCTGTCGAAAAAAGAGATTTGGTTAGGGCGCTTCGGGCACTGCCGCAATCGCCGTCTTAGTCGACAGTTGGCTATGGCGTAAAATCGATACGCGCGCACATGATGAGGAGTTCCTGCAGACGTGTCCGCCCACCTCCTTCATGCTGTTTATCTTGTTCGAACTGCCGGCGCATCGGTGCCCTCGAAAAAACGAATGTGCAATTGTGTCATTCCTTTTCTGGCAAGGCAAGACGGGTATAAACTGCACGGCGGACCAACTTGCTCGTGATCTTAAACTGGCGGATGCAAACTGATGGTGCAAAAGACTTTTTTCTGTATAGACGGACACACGGGCGGGGCTCCGGTACGCCTCGTTACCGGTGGCGCGCCAAATCTCAAAGGTGCCAACCAGACCGAACGTCGCGAAAACTTCATGAATGAGCACGACTGGATTCGCCAAAGCCTGATGTTTGAGCCACGGGGCCATGGCGTCATGTCCGGCGCCCTGCTCTATCCACCCAGCAGCGACGAATATGACATGGCCATTGTCTTCATAGAGACGTCAGGTTGCCTGCCCATGTGCGGTCACGGCACAATTGGAACGGTGACCTTTGCCATCGAGCACGGCCTCGTCACGCCGCGTGAACCAGGCATGGTGCGCATCGAGACACCTGCGGGTCTGGTAACCGCGTCTTACAAGACAAACGGGCCACATGTTTCCGCTGTGAAGATCACGAATGTGCCCTCGTTCCTTCTGATCAGGGACTATGAGTTCGACGCACCGGAACTTGGGAACCTCACTATCGACATTGCCTACGGCGGGAATTTTTATCCCATCGTGGAATCACAAAAGAACTTCTCTGACATGGGAGATTATTCCCCGGGCGAGCTCCTGCGGCTGGGCCGGCTCTGCCGGGACAAGCTGAATGAAGAGCTGGAGCTTGTGCACCCGGAAAACCCGCTCATACGGGGCTGCCGACACTGGATGTGGACGGGCAAGCCAACACGAGAGGGAGCACACGCCCGCAACGCTACAGTTTACGGCGACCAGGCGATTGACCGGTCACCGTGCGGCACCGGCACGTCCGCGCGGCTGGCACAGCGACACGCTCGCGGCCTCCTGGGCACGAACGAAGACTTTGTGCATGAGAGCATTATCGGAAGCCTGTTCACGGGTTGCATTGAAGAAACCGTGAAAGTGGGGGACAGCGATGCGATCATTCCAAGCATTGAAGGCTCAGCCTGGGTCACAGGTCTGAACACCATCTTTGTTGATGACCGTGATCCGTTCCATCAGGGATTTCAGGTGGTTTGATGGAAATTGCCGGTGTGAATTTGCGCCGCACCTCGACAACGGGACCAATCTGCCAGATTGAGGTAGCATAGCTCATGGACAAACTCACATCGTGCCCTGCCTGCAACTGCGGCGATCTTGTCGACGTTGGCCTTGGCACAAACCTCACGAGCGAGCACATTCAGCTCATTGGCGATACCGCAATCTGGCAGGCGGACTACGCAAGCTGCCCCAATTGTGAGTTGATGTTTGCGCGTAATCGGCAGGACGAAACCGAGACCGATGAATATTACGCGGCATTCAAAGTCATCGAAAAGCGCGACTATGCGGTTTACCCGCCGCCTCAGAAATTCATTGATGCACAGGAGAGTTTCTCAGAGCGATTTGTTGGCCGCCTTGCTGAAGCAGGACTGATCAATGCCTCAATGAGTGTTTTGAATGTGCGGACGGAGTATGGCGTGCATCTGGCGCGCCTGCGCGACGTCTACGGCGTGCAGGATGTCTATGGGCTGGATCATTTTGAAAGCAACATTGAATACGCCCAGAAGGATCTGGCCCTGAAAAACATCGAGCTCCTTGATCCGCGCGTCGCGGATCTGGGCTTCGGCGACTTGAAGTTTGATCTCATACTGGCCAATCATCAGCTTACCCATGCGCTGGAGCCGATGGAAATCCTCGCCAGATTCAAAAATCGCCTCAAACCTGGCGGAACGGTGGTCTTCTACAACGAACTGGATCACATGGGCATTATGGATCTGCCCAAGACATTCAGGCGGGGCGTCATCAGTTTCCATAAGCAGTTGCTGACCCGTAACAGCCTGGAAAACATGCTCAAGCTTGCGGGCTACGCCACAAGCTTTATCGACTATGATCCGGTGGGCATCAAATGGGCATCTGGGCGTCACTCAATGGTGATTGGCGGCACGCCTGCCAAGGCCATCAAGCCGGACCAGGTTTCGCACCCCGGCTCACCCAGTCTCTATGATGCCTACGAGGCCGGCCTTGCCAAACACAGCCGGATCGGACTTCTGGACAAGGCAAAGCGATTGTTGTCGGGCGAACGCCTGTCGGCGTAACTTTCTAAGCGAGCAACGCACAAAAAAGGCGCGGTTTGAAACCGCGCCTTTGTTTGATCTGTTTTCTGTTTGACTCAGAAGTGAAGGTTCAAACCGAACTTCAGCAAGAATGCCCCATCGGGATCATAAAACACCTGGCTGACAGAGCCCGTCGCCAGAGCTTCGTCTCCACCGCTAAATCCGATGTAATTGAACTCGATTTTATTGGAAATCCAGTTTGTGTTGAACAGATAGGCTTCGAGGCCGGCACCAACCACATACCCGTGGCGGGTAAAGTGTTCGCGATCGGCAATGTCGTTCCATTCCCAGCCGGATGTTGCATAGCCGCCTGTGATGTAGGCAGCGTATTGATCTTCTTCGCCGAAGATCCAACCAACACGAGCGCGGAATGTACCCAGATTATCCATGTCGAGGCGGCACGGCGTGCCGACACACGCGTCAGGCTCGTCGCCGGCGTCAACAATAGCGCCGTCCACTTCCACACCGAACAGCCAATTGCCATGACGGTAATTGTAACCACCGACGAGGCCGTTGAGCCAACCGTCAATGTCCATGTTGCCGGGAGATGCGAGAACACTGCTGCTGTAATCATCATCAATGCCGATCCAGCCGGTATAAAAACCCGCATAGAGGCCCTGCCACTTAGGTGGCTCCTGAGCATTGGCAGGAGAAGCCAAAGCCACAAGACCTGCGGCGAAAGCACTGAACAAAGCTAGTGTGGTACGTTTCATTTTCGGACCCCTCCAAAACGAAAAACGAACGCTAAAGCGCCCCCGCGCTGACCGTTCTTAATGATTCTTATGAATTCTAGGGTTTTGACAGCAATGAACAAGCTGTTTCCGTCTGCATACGCTGCTTTTTTGTGGAGGCGTGGCCAATCCGTCACACAGGCAAGATTGAATTCACGGTCTGCGATCCAATTGCAACACAACGCCCCGCAGGTAACCGGCACCAGTCTTGACCTGAATGGCCTCGCCGAAAGCGACGTGGTTGGGTGCCATGGAGTTTCAACATGGCGGCCTATCTGATTGTTTTCATGCCCATTTGGCACGCACCCCAGATTCATTTGCAGCTCTATTGGAGTTGTTGTGGTTGCATATAAATTGATCTCGCTTGATATTCCAAGCGACGCTGTTGAGCACTATCCGTCAGAACCCGCCGGGATGCATGAAAGGCTACGGCATGGGAGCCAAACAGTGGAAGAAGTGGCGGCCCACGAACGGGCCTGAAGGATATTGAACATGTTGGAACAGGCGATAGATTTCAAAGACGAAAGCGAAGCGCTTTATGCGGTCATAGCGCCGCTCAGCACGACGGATTGGAAACGGGAAAGTCTGTTCAAATCCTGGACACTTCACGATGTCATCGGCCACCTGCATGTCTGGAACTATGCCGCTGATCTCGCCCTTCACGACGAAGGAGCGTTTGGGACATTCATCGCGGGCGCGATGGAGGCTCTTGCTCAACCCAACGGTATGCGCACGTTCACAAATGAGTGGCTCGACGGATTGACAGGACCAGCACTTGGCGAGGCGTGGCGTGAATTCTTCGTTCCCATGTCAGAACGATTTGCCCTGGCTGACCCGAAGCAGCGGGTGAAGTGGGCCGGGCCGGACATGAGTGTTCGGTCGAGCATCACCGCGAGATTGATGGAAACATGGACACACGGTCAGGAGGTCTACGATCTCTTCGGCCTGGAGCGCGTCAACGGTGACCGCATCAAGAACATCTGTGTTCTGGGCGTCAATACGTTTGGATGGACGTTCGCAAACCGTGACCTGCCGGAGCCGCCAGAGGCCCCCCCTGTGCGGCGGCACGCACCATCAGGTGCGCTCTGGGAGTGGAAGTCACCGAGCGACAGCAACCGCATAGAGGGGGCGGCTGAGGAGTTCTGCCAGGTGGTGACGCAGGTGCGTAACATCGCCGATACCGATTTGCAGGTTAGCGGCCCGACCGCAATCCGCTGGATGGAGATTGCACAATGCTTTGCCGGAGCGCCGGAAGATCCACCGGCAGCAGGAGCGCGGCGGCGTCAGGTCTGATCCGCGCCCGGGCGGAAAATCCGACGTGAAACTATGACGCATTGGCCGGCCAACACTCCCGACGCACAAGATATGACGCTTAAATAGTTTGATGGTATCTTCCCTTTGTTGGGAGAGCTTGAATTCCCTGTTGGAGATCTTCATGTCCGCACCGGCCAACATGTTCGATCAGGCGCCGCTCAGGCCGATCAGACAGCTCAGGAATACACGTGGATTATTCCGTTTTCTGCTGCGGAAGGCGCAATTACCCCTGTCTTTGACAAAGGCTGTGGTGAAAGGTGCGAAATACGCATGGAACCCATCGCAGGTTTCGGTGCGGCGCAATGCTGCAGAAAAAATAGCCGCATCTGCTGAAGCTGCGAAGCTCAAGGACGACGGCTACGTGTTGTTCGACGCGCAGCGATTTCAGGGCACGGAAGAGGCACTGCGCCTTTGCCGCTTGATGTACGAACAATCCGACATGGTTCATCGCGAACTTGAGAGCCACAAGAAAAGCTTCCTGGTTACACTCCTTGAGAATGAAGATTTTTTGGAATGGCCGGACGTCTTCCGTTTTGTCTCATCCCGCGACCTTATTGATATCGCAAGCGGCTATTTCGGCAGCGTTCCGCTTCTCTCAAATGTTTCACTGTGGTGGACACCACCAAACGCAAGCCAGGTTCAAAGTCAGCTCTTCCATTGTGACCGGGAAGACAGCGCTGTCCTGAAGATGTTCTTTAACGTTCACGATGTTTCCGACGCCATGGGGCCGTTTTGCCTTATCCCGGCCGATGTTTCGGATCGGCTGAAATCGGCCATCGGATACGAAAAGCAAAAATCGTCACGGGTAACGGATGAAGAAATTCAGGCTCACGGCGGATTAGAGCATCAGATCGTTTTGAAAGGGCCTCAGCAAACAGGCGCCTGTGTCGATACCTATCGTTGCCTGCACTACGGTTCGAGAGGCAACTCTCAAAGCCGGCTGGTCTTGATGGTACGCTTTTCGGACTATCTGGCCCCCTATGCCAACATTCCCAACTGGTACGGCGGTCTGCGCAACAAGGAATATGCGCTCGATGAGGTGCAGAAACTGGCTTTGGGACTGCGTACATAATGGCCTCGGGAATTCTGGGAAAAGGAGCCAACAGGCTCAGCAGCTTTTTGTACTACCAGGCAAAACCAGGCTTCCTCAATCCAATCAATTTCATGCGCGTGCTCAACAGACGGCGTTCAGAAAAACTGATCCGCCAGGTTGACGGTGGGAAGCTCTATGGATTGATCAACAAGACAATGGAGGCCTCACCGAGTACGGGCTGCGATTATTCAGATTACTGGATGATCTATTCGACACTTGTGCGGGTTCGCCCGAAATGTGTACTCGAATGCGGCTCAGGTGTGTCTTCTGTCGTGTTTGCATATTATGCCGCCAGCGTTGCCGGTAGTGAACACGAGACACAGATCATCTCGGTGGAAGAAAATCTCCACTACCACGAAAGCATCATTGCCATTTTTCCCGATGAGCTTTCTTCCAACATCACATTCATGCAGCGAGATCGGGTTGAAGCTCGCTACGGGACACAGCAAGGTTGTTACTATCGCGACTTGCCGGATCTCAAGTTCGATTTCATCTTCATCGATGGCCCAACGGATCGGCGCGTATGGAGCGACAAGTCTTTTCCCAAGTGTTTTAATGCGGACTTTCTCAACATCGTGCGCAAGTCAGATCACCCCGTCAGCGCCCTGCTTGACCAGAGAATATTTACGTTGCGGGCACTCCGCAGTCTGATCAGCGGCGATCGGATTACTTATCTGCCAACGCGGGCAATGGCATTCATTTCTGGGGTAACGAGACGAGACCTGGTGGAAGTTGAAATACTGGAACTCGATTGACAGGCCTTCCCTGTCCAGAAAAGTGCCACAAGCAAGATCGTTTCAATCCTACAACAGCCGAGCGGTTCATGTTTCCTTCCCGCAAACATTCTTCATCAGGACCGGGTTTTATAGACCCCAAGGAAACAAGTTCGCACGACTTGTACAAGGACGTCGGCCGTTCTGCCAACCGACCGTTCATGATCCTTGCGACAATCACAGAACTTTCACTCGGAGATCTGCTCTGTAAAGTTTCGTTCCTCAGCTCACTGAAAGATCAGTTCGATCACGCGCGGCTTGTCGTGCGCTACAATGATTTCAGAGATTACAGTGCAGCCGCGCTGTCGCTGTCGCCAAACATCGACGAAGCACTGGGCATTCGTGGTGAAACGCCACGTTGGTTGCGGCCGCTTCTTCGTGATGGTCGCCTTTGGCGGCCGCTTGCCAGTGCTCTTTCCGGCAGTGGACGACGGGAAGAAGCTTTTTACGACTTGATGGTCATCGATTCGATGATGAGTTCTTACAACGTGCACAGCTTCGACCCGGTTACGCCACTTCGGGTGCCCGTTGACCAGCAGAGCGACCTTCAACGTATTCTGATTGAAAAGGGTCTTGATCCATCGCAGCCCTTTGCCGTGGTGCATTATCGCGATGGTACCTACGCTCCAAAAAGCAAGAACCCCGTTCGCAACGGCGATGCCGATGCTTATCGGACGATGTGCGACTACATAATCGACACGCTGGGCTGTCAGGTGGTCCGTATCGGACATGCAGAGATGACACCCTTCCCTGCACGTAGCGGATTTGTCGACTTAAGCGCGATAGACAAGCCGTTCATGCTCCAGGCTTATGCCGTCAGCCGGGCAAGGTTCATGATCGCTGGCGCCTCCGGGCCGGTGGCTTTGGGGTGGGGATTTGGGACACCGACTGCACTGGTTGATTGCTGTGAATCATGCACCCCATATGGTTCTGCAGAAAATGTTGTCTACACTCAGGAATTGACAACAGCTGACGGTGACAAGCTGCGCAATAATGCTCTGCTGGAACGCGGGCTGTTCGACATAAAGCGGCTGACGAAGACCCTGTCGGAGAAAAGCGGCTTCTCATTGCGGCGCAACGATGCGGAAGAGCTCTCGGCTGTCGCGCTTCATCTGCACACGAGAACCGGCGATGTAAATCAGTGGCGTTCCGAAGCCGAACCATCAAAGCTAGAGCGGCCAAATACAGTGTCCTGGCCGCGGGAAACCGTTCAGAAGTTCAATTTTCTCGACGTTTAAGCTGGTGTCTCTGCCTTCCACTGCGGTGGTTCAAGCCGCCGTTTGCCGTCGTCGGCCTTGTGAACGCCTGTTTCGTCGAGATCCAGCCGGTCCCAAAGCTTGCAGGTCACCTGCTTGTGGGTCTGGTCGAGCCCCTCGCAATAATTGGTGTATTCGCACTGCCTGATCTGCTCTCCATGGCCGGTCTCGAGCTTGAGGAACCAGTCGGGATCGGCAAGGCTCTGGCGTGCCGCGCCGATGATGTCGGCCACTTCCTCGCGCAGTGCGGTTTCAGCGATCTCGAAATTGTGCACCCCGCCCGCGCCGACAACCG
>JAJFHB010000698.1 GCA_021775795.1 Hyphomicrobiales bacterium
TAAACCACATCTCGGAAGGCGGTTTTGCCGGGTCGGTCACCGCCGCATTGTTCCTCAAGCGATTTGTGCGCAAAACCAGCGCCTATGTTCACTTTGACATTTACGCCTGGACGCCCAGTGCCCGGCCGGGCCGGCCCCATGGTGGCGAGGCGCAGGGCATTCGGGCGCTGTTTTCCTTGTTGCGAAAGACCTATGCGAAATAGCCGGTCTTGCCAGAGCGCTGGAAGTCTTTAAGATAAAAACGGAACCGAAATGAAATTGCTGCAAAGTTATTGTCAAATTTGCTGGGGACGCAATGGCAATCGAACTGACGACAGCGCAGGCGCTGCAGTTGTGGCACGATGTTAATCTGGAACTGGTACGCGATGACCAGCCGGACCTGACGTCGCGCCAGACCAGCATTCTGCTGACCATCTATCTGGAAGCGCCGCCGCATACGGTACGCGGTCTGGCGCAGAAACTTGGTGTCTCCAAACCTGTGATCACGCGGGCGCTCAATGCCATGGGCAAATTGGACCTTGTCCGCCGCCGTCGAGACGATGAAGACCGGCGCAATGTGCTGGTTCAGCGCACCGTAAACGGCGCACTCTATATCGAATATCTGGCCGACATGCTGGCACGACAGGCGCAAGGTGTGAGGCCATGAGCCCGACCCTCGATCCTCGCCTGTACGTCGTTCGCCCTGGTGCTGCAGCAGAGGAACTGCGCGGTGAAGTGGATGCCGCCGTTTATCTTAAGCCGGAACTCAAGCAGATCTCGGAACCCTGTGCGCCGGTGCATCAGGTGGGTCGTTTCGATACCGAAATGATTACAGAAGCGCTTCATGGTGAGCAGGTTCACGTCTATGAGGAGCATGAAGGCTGGGCCTGGGTGCAACTTCTTCGAGACCGCTACGTGGGTTATATGCCATCGGCTGCACTGGCGCCGCCACAGGCTGTGGCAACCCATCATGTGAGTGTGCTGCGGGCCTTCGTCTTTCCGGTTCCCGACATCAAGGCTTCACCCCTGTCAGCGCTTTCCATGGGCAGCACGGTTGAAAGCATGGGCGCGAATGGCGCCTTTGAAGCCATCAGGGGAGGCGGTTTTATACATAAAATGCATTTGCGCCGTGCCGGTGAGTTTGCGCCAGACTGGGTAGGGGTTGCTGAACAGTTTGTCGGTGCACCTTACCTGTGGGGCGGCAAACAGAGCACCGGGCTGGATTGTTC
The DNA here is from genome assembly GCA_021775795.1 of Hyphomicrobiales bacterium. Classification (GTDB taxonomy): domain Bacteria; phylum Pseudomonadota; class Alphaproteobacteria; order Rhizobiales; family JAJFHB01; genus JAJFHB01. The sequence continues at coordinate 1,209 of JAJFHB010000698.1, forward strand.
AGGCCTCATCCAGGTCGCAGCCCATGCTGCAGGTATGGAAGCGCCGCGGGACAGTGACATGCTGCGCCATAATTTCGGCAAGCCGTTGCCGGAAGAACCGGACAGACGTGGTGACGTTGTCTTCTGGAAAGGCCATGTCGGTGTGTTGTGTGATGCTGAAACGCTGCTGCATGCAAACGCCCATCATATGATCTGTGTGCGGGAACCGTTTGTGGATGCCAGGCAACGCATTGCCGAGGCTGCCGGAGGTATCCTTCAATGCAATCGTCTCTGACACCCTTTCAGGTGCGACCAGTCGCGGAAGCCGGCAGAGCGTGAACGGCGCGGCCGGCGGCGGCATCCTGCGCGGCCTTTCGGCAAACGCCCGCGGCATTGTTTTCATGATTGTCTCGACTGTAGGCTTTGCCTGCATGCACACGCTGATCCGCCTGGTTTCAGCGGAGATCGACCCCATCCAGATTGCTTTTTTCCGCAACTTCTTCGGTCTGATCATTTTCATTCCCATTGTCATGCGGGAGGGGTTTGGCTTCCTCCGCACAGATAAGCTGGCGCTTCACGGGGTGCGTGCCGTCCTGAATGTCATGGCCATGTTCGCCTATTTTACCGCCCTCAGTATCGCCCCACTTGCACGGGTGACGGCTCTGTCGTTTTCAGCACCGATCTTTACCGCCATCCTCAGTGTCGTGGTGTTGGGAGAGCGCTTCAGGCTCAGACGCTGGACTGCCATATTCCTCGGGTTTGTCGGCACTGTTGTCATATTGCGGCCAGGCATCATCCCCATCGACACAGGCTCTTTGCTGGTGCTGTTTTCCGCGGGCCTGTGGGGCATCGTCATGATTGTCATCAAGGTCCTGTCTCGGACCGAGACCAGCATGGCAATTACCGGTTACATGAACCTGCTGTTGAGTGTGCTGTCGTTAGGACCCGCACTTTATGTCTGGAGCACGCCGTCGGCAGAAGCCTGGGTCTGGCTGTTTCTCATCGGCATCAGCGGTACGCTGGCGCAGCTTTCCCTGACACAGGCATTGAAAGAAGCGGAGACGACACTCGTCCTGCCGTTTGATTTTCTGAAACTTGTATGGGTCGCGGCACTTGGGGCCTGGCTGTTCTCAGAAGTTGCGGACTTCTGGACCTGGGCCGGCGCCTTCATCGTCTTCGCCAGCGGTTTCTACATCGCCTACAGGGAACGGCAGAAAACACCGCCAGTGCCGCCGATACTATATGCTCCCTGCACAATCAGAGGGCTCATGGTCGATTGGTGACCTTGGCGCTAACTCGCGCTCATTGTCGCTTGTGTTCCAGCGACTGCCGTCCCGTTGCTCATTTGAGCGGGCTTTGCTCGTGGCAGATCTGGGTCACCTCGGCGGGAAGCAGGGCGACGTCAAGCAGTTGGCAGTAGCCACCCTGGGTTTTTTTTGCGAAGTGGCGGCACATTTTACAAACCCCAAATGGCCTTTGCTTGTTGACTGTCAGTGCATTCTCCAAAACGTGGTGCAG
>JAJFHB010000699.1 GCA_021775795.1 Hyphomicrobiales bacterium
CGCCCTTGCTCCTGAGGTGATTGCCGCGATGAAAAATCCAAAGAGGGAAATTGCCGAGGTTGTCGCGTTTCTGGATGAGGTCAATTTTGAAGACCGGGAAGTCGTGGAGGGCGCTTATCGCGGAGCCTGTGCGCCACACACCACACCGGGCCCGATTCATCAACTTGAACGGGGCATCCACCATTTCATAAGCTATCTCGCAGGCCGTATGGCTGATGGCGGGACACCTAGGGCTCGGGAGGCCGCAGAATGACATTTTCCATCGTTGGACACTGTACACGTACAGGCATGTTTGGAGTTGCGATTACGACGTCGAGCATTTGTGTTGGGGCGCGGTGTCCGCATGTGCGGGCAGGTGTCGGTGCTGTTGCCACACAGAACATTACGGACCCAAATCTTGGCCCTCTTCTTTTGGACCGGCTGGAAGCAGGCGATACGTCTCAAGCAGCGCTCGCTGCGGTCATGGCGGATCGCGAACATCTCGCCTATCGGCAACTGACTGTTGTGGATGCGAAGGGCAACACGGCGCAACACACCGGTGAGAACATTCTCGGCACCAATGATGTTGCGCTTGGGGACAATTGTGTAGCCGCCGGCAATCTGCTGGCGACAACTGATGTTCCGCACGCCATGGCGGCCGGCTTTCAAAACCACGCAGATCAGCATCTGGCTGAGCGCCTGCTGCGAGCTATTGAGGCTGGTGTGGCGGCCGGTGGGGAAATGGGAGATGTGCGGTCTGCCTGCCTCATCGTTGCGGACAAGCTGCCGTTTCCACTCGTTGATTTGCGCGTCGATTGGTCTGAGGGCGATCCAATTGTAGATTTGCGAAACATCTGGGAGGCTTATGAGCCGCAGATGGTAGACTATGTGAACCGGGCAATTGCCCCATCAGTCGCACCGTCCTACGGCGTGCCTGGAGATGAATAGAAACATTGGATGCAACTAGTGATATGCACGATGTCATGAGTGACGTTGAAGCCCTGCTGTCAGCATTGAAAGGGAGTGCTGAGAGACCGTTCGACAAGGCTCTCAGCCTGCCTCCCGAAGCTTATCGTTCCGATGCTTTGCTCCAGCTTGAAACAGCGCAGCTGTTCAAGTCCGGATGGGTGTGCCCGGGCCGCACCGCAGACATTCCAAATGCCGGCGACTACGTCACCTTTTCCATCGGTGAGCAGCCGATCTTTGTTATTCGCGACATGGATGGCAAGGTTCGGAGTTATGCGAATGTTTGCCGCCACCGCATGATGCGGTTGCTGGACGGCTCTGGATCTTGCAAGCGGGTTGTCTGCCCGTACCACAGCTGGACATATGATCTTGATGGCCGGCTGATCGGCCTGCCGATGGTTGATGGATTTGAGGGGCTCGACAAGTCTCAGCACAGTCTGCCCGAATTGCGTACAGCAATCTGGGAGGGCTGGATTTATGTGACGCTTGATCCTGACGCAGCAGACCCCTCCGAGAGCCTTGCGCCGCTACAGGAAATTGTCAGCCGCTACAACATGGCAGCGTATGTTCCCATTCATACGGAAGACAAGGTCTGGGACACCAACTGGAAGATCGTGGCGGAGAATTTCATGGAGAGCTATCACCTGCGCTATGCGCATGGCGATACGCTTGGTCGCGACTACCCGGTTGAGAGAACGGAGTTTCCCGAAGGCTGTTTTGACGACTTTACCTATTCCATTTTCACGCTTGGCAATGCCAACGAATTGGGAAGCGCGCATCCTGACAATACGCGCCTTGAAGGCGACTGGCGGCAAACCTCAGTCCTTCCGACGATCTTCCCCGCTCACATGATCGTTCTTACACCTGACTACATGCGCTATCTATCATTGCGTCCCGATGGCGTTGGACGCACGCGTATTCGCTATGGCGTCGCTGTTCCTCCTGAAGTTCATGCTTCATGGGGCAATGCCACAAGTGAAACAGAAAAGTTGTGCGGCTTGCTAGAAGCCGTCAACGCGGAAGACCGTCACCTTGTCGAAAGTGTGTATGAGGGGGCAGGGGGTCCGTTGACAGTTTCCGGACCGCTGCATTTCTTCGAGCGTGAAATTCACGATTTCATCGTCTATCTTTCCCGTCGGCTTTGTGCGTGAAAACAGGAAGTGCTGAATCGTTCTGAGTAAAATTCGCGATGCTGTATTTGGAGGGTCCGTCGTGCCACACAAAAATCTCTCTGCGGAGCAGATCGAAAAGTTCCGGCGCGACGGTTATCTCGTTGTCGAGAATGCCGTGAATGCTGAACAACTGGACGCCCTGCAACGTGAATTTGTGGGCTGGGTGGACGAAAGCCGTGCATACACCGAAGGCTACGGCGAAACGGTTGACGGCCGCCCGCGGTTTGATCTGGAAAGCGGCCACACAGATAGCCAGCCGGCGTTACGGCGGGTCAATTCACCGGCAGAAGTGTCTCCGGCGTATGATGACGCCATGCGCAACAGCGCAATGACCGGGTTTGTTGCAGATCTCATTGGTCCGAACGTCAAGTTTCACCATTCAAAGATCAATTCAAAGCTGCCCGGCGCAAAGACTGAAGTGAAATATCATCAGGATTACCCGTTCACCCCGCACTCAAACGACGACATCGTCACCGCGTTATTGATGGTGGATGAAGTGACCGCGGAAAATGGTCCTTTGGAAGTGGTGCCGGGATCGCACCTGGGACCGATCCATGAGATCTGGCAGGACGGCGTTTTCACCGGCGCCGTTGCGGGTGAAATCGAAAAAGATGCCATGGCGAATGCGGTCACCTGTACGGGACCTGCAGGGGCGGTCTGTCTCATGCACACACGCCTCCTGCATGGCTCTGCTCCCAACCGTTCCGAGGCTTCCCGAACACTCTATATCTGCGTTTACAGCGCTGAAGATGCAGTGCCCCTGACCCCCAACCCTGTGCCGAGCACGCAGGAGGGCGAAATCGTCAGCGGAACAGCGACCGGCCGTATTCGCTGCACGGCAAACGAAGTGGCGCGGCCGGAGCTTCCCAAACAGGCGTCTTTCTTTTTCCAGCAGGAACGGGGATGAGACGCCGGCACCTATGCTCGAAGGGCTGAAAAACCTTTTTGGTTCACGGGCGCTGAAGTATTCAGTCGATCCGGATGCTGATCTGAGGGTTGCGGTCTACGGCAACTGGGACTTCGCATCCACTTTTGAAAAATGCAGCCCCGGAGGCTCGAGCAGTTGGGAGGGAGTGCATTTTGGAGCCGCGGAAGATGTCCGCAATCCTGATTTCTTTCTTATCCTCAACGCTCCACCGCGAGATGGCATCAAACTGAGAGTGGCGCCTGAGCGCGTCTGGTTCGCAAGCGGCGAGCCTCCGACGTTCGAGGCATACAACTTGGGACAGGGAACCGGCACGGTCGTTCTTACCTGTGATGACAGGTTGGCATCCGCTCCTCCGGCTGACCGTTTGTATATAGCGGAACCACCTTTTTGTACGAGTTGGAGCGTGTTGAGAAGTTACGATGAGCTTCTGTCAGCAAAACCCGAACCAAAGACTGCTGACCTTTCATGGGTGACGAGCAATAAGGGGTATCTTGAAGGCCACAGGCGTCGATTGTTTTTTCTCGCCTGGATACGCGAGCGCGTTGAATTTGATCTTTTCGGACATGGCTTCAATCCGATTGCGGACAAGTGGGACGGCGTTGCGCCTTATCGCTATTCCATCGCCTTCGAGAATCACCAGAGCCCGTACTATTTCACGGAAAAGATCATGGACTGTTTTGTCTGCCGGACGCTGCCGATCTATTTTGGCAGTCCGGATATCGGCCGGTACTTTCCAGCCCGCTCCTTCGTGAAATTGGATCCGGACGATCCCGAAGCGGACCGTCGCATTAAAGAGGTACTCGCTTCCGATTTGTACGAGGAGTCAAAGGATGCCGTTGAAGAGGCACGCTGGCTTGTCCTCAACAAATACAACATGATCGCGCGGCTCTCCAATCTTATGCGGACAAACCTGGCACCCGCCACACGCCGCCGACGCATGACCCTCCGGGCCTGAAACATTTGAGGCTGCACAGCCTGTTTATAAGAGGCGACGGGAGGTCCACATGGTGCCGGTTTCGCAAATGTTTGATGTTTCGGGATCGACAAAGCCATCCATAAGTTGGGTTATGCTGCGGGAATGCCTGATGCTGGGGAGAAATGCCGGAGAGATGTGCCGATCCGGCAAAAGCCGCCGCAGTGGCTCAATTGCTGCTTTCGGGCAGACGAATGCCGGTCGATCGTGCCAGATGCGGTAAGCGATCACACCTGCCTGAAGAGTTGATACTCCCAACACATCTGCAAGTTCCATGACGGCAGGCTCGACTTCTTTCACAATACCAAGTTTGCGGAGTTTAGCGTTGATTGACGCCGTTGCGCGGTTTTGGGATCTTCTGTTTCGATTGCTCACCGAATCGGGCGTAAGCGAATACCGATAGTGAATGCCCTCATACGATACGGGTCGAAAGAACCGCAGCCAAATGCACCAAAGGGCGTAATCCTCCGCATGCCTGGTCCTCCAATTGGCAGGATAGCCTCCCAGCAACCTGAAGATGTCGCGACGCGCCAGAATGCTGCCATGGGGAAACGGGCAGCCTACCTCCACCGAGAAGTACAGTGCATCTTCCCAACCACCCCGCCATCGCCCCCCAACGGCGGGCAATCCTCCATCATCTGCAACCAGCCACATACCGCTTCCAACTATGGTCGCGTTCGGGTCAGATCGTAGGCAGTCCATCTGAGCTTCTGTTTTCCCGGGCAACCAGGCATCATCGGCATCAATGCGCGCGATGAGAGGGTAACGCGTGTGCTCAAGTCCCTTATTGAGAGCAGGAGCGATGCCCTGGTTTTCTTCCAAGCGAACCACACGCATTTCGTGCGGAGCCGGCAGAGCGAATGAGAATAAAACGTCGGAGACGGGCACTTCGCTGCCATCGTCTATTACGATGAGTTCCATTTTTCCTGGAAAACTCTCATCAGCGACTGAGTGGATGGCACGATACAAATTGTCGAGCTGGTTTTTGTCTGTGCGCCTGAGCAGAACCGGCATCAGCACAGATATGCTGTTTGCCTCTACGCAGGACAGTACCGAATTT
>JAJFHB010000700.1 GCA_021775795.1 Hyphomicrobiales bacterium
GATTGCGCAGACGAATGGCGTGTCTTTGAAGAAACCGCTGTTGGCCATCCCTTCCAGCATGTGGATTGGTTGCAAAACTGGCACAGGACCGTAGGCGAGCCACGCGGAGTCGCCCCCCGGATTGTCATTCTGAGAGATGGCAACGGCAGAACACTGCTTGTTGCGCCTCTTGCGATTGAAGAGACCTTTCTTGGCAAACGATTGACCTGGCTTGGACAGGATCTTTGTGACTACACAGGCCCGTTGGTAGAGCCTGGTTTCCTGCAACAATTGACGCCAGAAGGCGTGGCCGGCCTTTGGGAACGGATACTGCACCTTATGGGTCCGTGTGATTATGTTTACCTCGCCCGCCAGGCGCCGTTCCTCGGCGACGGTGATAATCCGTTCACCTGTCTGTCAAACGAAGGCCACAGCTGTGCTGCACACATGATGCGGCTGGCAGCGCCATGGGATGAGTTTTACGCCGGCAAGCGCAGCACCAAGTCTCGCCGCCGTCTGCGCGAGAAGCTGAGTGCTCTGAAACGGCGCGGTGACGTCGAGTTTCAGATTGCACACACCAAACGCGAGCGACTAGATGTTGCCGACTGGCTGATTGCTCTGAAAAGCCGCCAGCTGGAGGCTGTCGGATTGCCGAATGTCTTCGCAGAAGAAAATGTCCCGGAGTTCTTTTCAAAAGTTACGACCAGCAAGACGTTTGAAAACCGCCTGGTGCTTGCAACTCTCAAGGTTGATGGTCAACCGGCAGCAGCTTGCATGGGTCTTGTCGGCGATGACCGGTTTTACTATTTCACCGCCGCCTACGACGCTGAGAATTTCTCGCGTGAAAGCCCGGGCCAGATCCTGCTCACCAATGTCATGGAGTGGGCCGTTGCGTGCAATCTTTCGTGGTTCGATTTCACAATCGGCGATGAGGGTTACAAGGCCGATTGGTGTGATGCCAGTTACGATCTCTCAAATGCCCTTTTGCCGCTTACGCCAAGAGGTGAGCTTGCAGTGTGGGCGACGCGGCGCGCGCTCCGGCTCAAAGTACGCGTGAAACAAAGCTCTAGGCTTATGAGCCTGGCTCAGAGTGCATTGAGTTTTCAGCGTCTGATCAAGCAGACGCTCCCGAAGGTTTTTCTGGGGCCGGCGCTGGATGCGCCATCCCCAACAGCAACAAGACCCGGTCAACATGTTGAAACCGCAATGAAAGCGGATTCCGTGCGGCCTGCAATTAAGCCGGGAACGACGTTATGAGTATTTCCTTTGCATCATATTCAACGCGCCAGGGCGAGAGCACCGGTTCTGCATCAATGAGCCGAAGCGTTTTTGCCTGGCCGCTGCTTGCAGTGATTTCCTTCCTTCCACCTGTGATGCTGTTCACAGGCCTGGCGCTGCAGTCTGTTGTTCCCGTGGCGGAGTTGCTACGTGACCCGCTGGCCGTGGCACAGCAGGTGAGCGATTGCTGCGAAAGTCACTATGGCTTTGTATCGAACATGGGAGCGATGATCTGGTTCGCCGGAGCCGCTGTCTGTTTGTTTGCTGCCGCCTGCCTTGCCGTGCTTGGCGGGCGCCTCCGAAAGGTCTGCTTTTTTGCAGTCGCTGGGCTTTTCACGGGCCTTTTGGGCGCAGACGATCTGTTCTTGTTGCATGACCATGTTCTGCCGGCCGTTGGTGTGCCGCAGATGGCGATTTATGGTCTCTACGGGCTGTTTGCCTTAGGGTTTCTGGGGCTTTGCCTGCGAGAGATATTTGCCCATTCAGGCTGGTTGTTCCTGACCGCGGGCTTTTTGCTTGCGGGCAGCATAGCCATTGATCAGGCAATCGAGAGTGAAGCGTCCTGGCGCATTTTGCTTGAAGACGGCCTCAAGTTCGCCGGCCTGTGGTCATGGGTGGTGTATTTCACGGCACGTGCGCTTGCTGCAGTCACGGGTAGCGATCAGCTGGTGCGGGATTGAGCCATGAGCAGGCAGTCTGATCATATGGCATCACCGGAAAGCACCGTGTTGCTGCTTGGCAACTACCGGCCAACAATCACGGTTGCGCGGGAACTGGCTCATGCCGGACACCGCGTCATGACCGGCCTTGGCGGCGGTGAGGGCGGTGCTGAATATTCACGTCACATTGCTGAGGTCTGGGATCATCCGGAATTGGCCGGCGATGGCCATCAGTTTCAAAATGCCCTCGATAGATTACTGAGCGAGCGGCCGGAAATTCTCGCGATCTTTCCGGTCACGGAGGAGTTCGTCGCCCACTTTGCCCGCGCTGATGTCACGGTGCCCTTTGGCGTTACTCTGGTCTCGCCGGCGGCAGAACTCGTGCGGCTTGCCCGCGATAAGTTGCGCATGCTTGCGATGGCTGAGAGATGTGGCGTGCCTTGTGAGCCCTACGGCGTCGTTGATCGTATCGAGGATATTGAGGGCGCGGCCGAACGCATGGGCTTTCCCATCGTCATTCGACCCCTCGAGGCGACTTTGCGGCTCGGTTCACGCAAGGCGCTAATCTGCAGAGATCTGAAAGAGCTGCGGCAGGCAATTCCCTCCTGGCCCGAAGGTCAGCCGGGTCTGCTCCTGCAGCGTCAGGCAACCGGACCGCGCCATAACGTCTATTTTGCCGCGTACGAGGGGCAGATGCTCCAGTTCGTAGAAAGCCGCATCCGGCGGACGGACATGAGCGATGGCACGGGTTTGGCGGTGGATGGTGAAACGGTCCTGCCTTCACCACAGCTTATGCAGCACTGCGTCGCCATGGTGCGGGAAACCGGTTACTCCGGCATCGGTCTGTTCCAGTTCATTCATGATGCGGAACAGGATCGTACCTGTTTTCTTGAGTTGAATGCGCGGGTCTCCGGCAGTCATTCGGTGCCGGCTGGAGCTGGTCTTGAGCTCTCCGCCGCCGCTCTGGCTATTGCCAGTGGCGAGCCCGGAGCCGTGCGTCCGCTCATGGGCCTTGCCGGTATTGATTATGTCTGGACCTACGGCGATTTGCGCGGCCTCAAGGCGGCCGTCTCGCGCCGCGATATCACCCTGGCCGACGCTTTGCGCTGGTTGGGCAATTTGTTCATCAGCCTGTATCGCGCCGACGTTCACATGACCTGGAGGCTGGATGATCCGATGCCCGCTGCAAACCTGATTTTCAAGCAGTTGCCGCTGATCTCGCGTCTTTTTAAGCGCGATGGTGAAGCCGGCAACGGGAGCCTGCGTAATGCCTACAGCAAATAGCCTCATTTTGCACCGCGAGCGCCAGGACACCGGTATTGGCGGTTACTCGGTGCAGATCGTCGATGGCACCGGTTGGGATGGCATTATCAGCCATTTTGATGATGCCGTTTATGATCAGAGCCATGCCTATGCGACAGCGCTGTGGGGTGAAGAACGGCTTAGTCATCTCGTCCTGCGGGAGCGGGACACCGTTGTTGCTGCGGCGCAGGTCGTGCTGATTTCACCGCCGGTGCTCGACCGTGGTCTGGCCTATGTGAAGTTTGGCCCTTTGTTCGCACGGCAAGGCATGTCCGGCGACCGCACTGTTCTGCGCTCCATGCTTCGGGCCCTAAAGCAAGAATACGCCGGCCGACGCGGGCGCTACCTCACAATACTGCCACAGGCGCGACGCGGCGGGATGGACATTGTTGTTGAAGAGCTGGAAGCGCTTGGCTTCCGCTGCAACCGCCCGATGATTGACCCCAACCGCTACCTCGTCCACCTGGATTGCAGTAATGAAGAGCTGCGTCAGTCTCTGGCTCAGAAGTGGCGTTACAATCTGAAGAAAGCCAACGCTCATTCATTCGACTTTTCCGAAGTTTCCGGTCCGGCAGCTCTGGAAGAATTCATGGCGCTTTATGATGCCATGCTTTCGCGTAAGGGCTTTAATGATACCTCAGGAATCGCGGCGGTTCCCGCGTTGATAAGCCAACTCCCGGCTTCCGCGCGTCCGCGCATTATGCTTGCGCGTGTTGATGGTGCGCC
>JAJFHB010000008.1 GCA_021775795.1 Hyphomicrobiales bacterium
GCAGGTCTCCACACTCAATTCGACGTTAAGCCAGCTCAGCGAAATGCCGGACATCATCTCTCAACTCATCAGCTACTGGAGCAGCGGCGATGCCGAGGCCATGGATAATTTGGTGAACAAGACAATGATTGAGAGCGACCCGGAAGTTTACGAGGCCCTGATTGTGCAGCGGAACCTGGTGTGGGTCGATGAGATCGAAGAGCTGATGGCCCAGGCAGACGACGCCCTCATTACCGTCGGTGCCGGGCACCTGGTCGGTGAGGACGGGTTGCCGGTTCTGCTCGAACAGAAAGGCTTTGTGGTTGAGCGCGTTCAATAAGCGCAACCATACCCATGACATCACGCTTCCTGCACATTACGCCCATTCTGCCGGCCACAGCAGGAAACGGCCTGGCCATGCGCACGGGCATGTTCCTGGAGGCATTGGCAGCACTTGGCGAGGTGGATGTGCTGGTCATAGATTTGGGCTCCCGGCCGATTGATGAAGCGTTCCTGTCAGAGCACGCCACCAATCTGAACATCGTCGAAACCGCTGGCCGGCACGATAGTCTGTTCGACCTGATTTCACGAATATCGGATGACAAGGAACGTTCTGCAGCCTTCGAGGCTTACGGCAAACCCTCCATAACAGCGTCCATCTCCCTGCCGGTCATCCAGGATCTGATCGACATACTTGCCGGCAAAACCTATCAGGCAACTCTTCTGTCACGGAGCACTGTGTTGCCGGTCCTTGAGCATCTGCAGGAAAAAGTAACTCTCGGGTCAATCCTCGTTGACCTGGACGATGACGATGCCGCCCACTCACAACGACGGGCAGATCAGGCCGGTGCTAACGACAACGATCAGGCGCGTTGGCACAGGATTGAAGCGCTGGCCTATGAAAAACTCATCGACCAAACTTGCCGGCGTGCACGCCTTGTTAGTCTGGCAAACAGGGGCAGCTGTCTGTCACTCGCCGCGCGTCACGTAGGCGTTATCCCGGAATGTATTCCCAACTCCATTACGATGCAGGAGCCTGGTCCACCTGTGAGCGAGCCTCGATTACTTTTTGTCGGCAATTATCAATACTTTCCCAACGAAGAGGGCGTCGCCTGGTTCATTGATGCCGTGTTTCCCCATGTCCTGCAGGAAATACCGGCCACCCGTCTGATTGTTGCAGGCAGCTCTCCCCGTACATCTCTAAGAGAAGTGTGCAACCGTACAGACGTAGAGTTGATTGCCAACCCTGAAGACCTTGGACCACTTTATCGCAACGCATCCATTGCAGTTGTTCCTCTACGATCTGGAAGCGGGACGCGGATCAAGATCCTTGAGGCCGCCGCTTATGGTCTGCCCGTTGTCTCCACTGCGATCGGAGCCGAAGGGCTTGACTTGGTCGATGGTAAACACTTGTGGATAGGCGAAGAGGATGGACCAGCCTTCGCACGAGCCTGTGTTTCGGCACTGCAAAATGACACTGAACGGCTGCAGCGAAGCAGCGCCTTGCGTAAGCATGTTGCGGCTCACTACCAAAGGCACGACGTGGTGAAACGTATTTCAGAACTGATCACTCAGCGTCTGCAGACCGTATAGTTCCAGCCCGGCTGGTGGCTTGGATCGTTTCCATATTGGCGTGAAACGCTCTAGCCTTCGAACTCCAAAATCAGATCCTTTGCTTCGACCTGTGTGCCGGCCTCCACCACAAGGCGAGCAACAGTTCCATCGCGCTCAGCATGAACCGCTGTTTCCATTTTCATCGCTTCAATGGAGACCAGCATGTCACCGGCGGATACCTTTTGGCCCGCAGAAATGGCAACCGTGGAAATCACCCCGGGGAGCGGTGCTGCAACATGGCAGGCATTTTGTGGATCTGCCTGTGGGTGACGCTCAACCGTTGCTGCTACAAGGCGGTTCGCGACCTTAACGGTACGCGGCTGACCATTAAGCTCGAAGAAGACTTTTACATTGCCTTCTTCATCTGTCTCGCCGATGGCCTGGCACCGGATGACCAGTGATTTGCCCTTCTCAAGTTCGACGGAAACTTCCTGGCCCGGTTGCATGCCGTAGAAAAATACAGGTGTTGGCAGCACGGACAGCGGACCAAACTCCGCCCGCATCTTCGCGTAGTCCACATACACTGACGGGAACATGAGATAGGAAAAGAGCTCTTCGTCAGTGATCTTGCGGTGCACAGCCTTCTCAGCCGTCTCGCGCTCGGCGTCCAGGTCCGCAGCTGGCACGTTTGCGCCAGGGCGCTCGGTGAGCGGCTCTGCACCTTTCAGCGCCTTTCGTTGCAGGGCTTCGGGGAAGCCACCGGGAGGCTGCCCGAGTTCGCCGCGAAACAGGCTGACGACGGAATCCGGAAAAGCTATTTCACGGGCCGGGTCTTCCACGTCCGCGCGGCTCAAGCCTGCAACAACCATGTAAAGTGCCATGTCGCCGACAACCTTCGATGACGGCGTCACTTTGACAATGTCACCAAACATGGCGTTGACGTCCGCATAGGTACGGGCGACGTCGTGCCAGCGATCGGCGAGACCAAGCGAGCGAGCTTGTTCCTTTAGGTTGGTGAACTGGCCCCCCGGCATCTCGTGCAGGTAAACCTCGGAGGCGCCAGCCCGCATGTCAGCCTCAAAGGCTGCATATTGTAGCCGCACATCCTCCCAGTAATCGGACATCTCGCGAATGCGTTGTGGTTGCAGACCGGTGTCACGATCCGTATTGCGCAATGCTTCAACGATTGAGCCCAGGTTGGGCTGAGAGGTCATGCCCGACATGGCATCCATGGCCGCGTCAACGGCATCAACGCCAGCTTCAGAGGCCGCCAGTACGGATGCCGCCGAAATGCCACTGGTGTCGTGGGTATGGAAGTGGATCGGCAAGCCGGTTTCTTCCTTCAGCGCCTTAACGAGCTGACGTGCCGCCTCCGGCTTTAGCAACCCACCCATGTCCTTGATGCCGAGGATGTGAGTGCCCGCGTCCGCCAGTTCGCGCGCCATTTTGACGTAGTATTTAAGATCATACTTGGGCCGCGCCGGATCGAGCAGATCACCCGTATAGCAAACCACTGCTTCACAAATGCGGCCGCTCTCGAGGATGGCATCAATCGCAACCCGCATGCTCTCAACCCAGTTCAGGCTGTCAAAGACACGAAACAGATCAATGCCGCTTTCTGCCGACCTGGCGATGAATGCCCGCACCACATTGTCTGGATAATTCGCGTAACCGACGCCATTCGAACCGCGGAACAGCATCTGCAGCAATATGTTTGGAACCTGCTCACGGATACGCTCCAGACGTTCCCACGGACACTCCTTCAAGAACCGCATGGAGACATCAAAGGTCGCCCCGCCCCAGCATTCGAGGCTGAACAACTCCGGCAGATTGTGAGCATAAGCCTGCGCCGGTGCGGCAATGTCGTGGGTGCGCAACCGGGTCGCCAGCAAGGACTGGTGCGCGTCACGCATCGTGGTGTCGGTGATGAGCAAACGCTTTTGTTCGAGCATCCACTGGGCCACAGCCTCCGGGCCCTCCCTCAAGAGCAGCGTTCTTGTACCTTCCGGCGTTTCGACAGACGCCCTTTGAGGCACTTGCGGCGTGCGGGCATGGCCCGGTGGTTTTGGCCGCCCATCAACTTCCGCGTTGCCGTTGAGGCTGACGTCCGCAACGAAGCGCAGGAGCCTTGTCGCTCTGTCCCGGCGGCGCGGAAATTTAAAGAGCTCAGGCGTCTCATCGATAAAGCGCGTGGTGTAGTCACAGGCCTTGAACTTCGGGTGATTGATGAGGTTTTCGACAAACACAATGTTCGTCGCCACACCGCGAATACGGAACTCACGCAGCGCTCTGTCCATGCGCGCGATCGTTTCTTCCGGCGTCGGAGCCCAGGCGGTGACCTTTTCCAGCAGTGAGTCATAATACCGTGTGATCACCGCGCCCGAGTAAGCAGTGCCGCCATCAAGCCTGATGCCAAATCCTGTGGCGCCACGATAGGCCGTGATGCGGCCATAGTCCGGGATGAAATTTGTTTCCGGGTCTTCCGTTGTCACCCGGCATTGCAGAGCATGGCCGTTCAGCTTGATGTCGCTCTGTACCGGGACCCCTGAACTCTCCTCACCGATACGACCGCCCTGTGCGATGCGGATCTGGGCTTTGACAATATCAATGCCCGTCACCTCTTCAGTGACCGTATGTTCCACCTGAATGCGGGGGTTCACCTCAATGAAATAGAAACGGTCTGTATCAACATCGAGGAGGAATTCGGCTGTGCCTGCGTTGACATAGCCCGCATGACGCGCCAGGCGCATAGCCGCCTCACACAAGTCGTCCCGTTGCTCTTGTGTAAGATACGGTGCCGGCGCCCGCTCGACGACTTTCTGGTTGCGCCGCTGGATGGAACAGTCACGCTCGAACAAATGCACGATGTTGCCGTGGCTATCACCGAGGATCTGCACTTCCACATGACGGGCGCGTTCAACAAGTTTTTCCAGATAAACCTCGTCATTGCCGAAAGCTGCAAGCGCCTCTCGCCGCGCTTCCGTTATATCCTGCTCCATACCTTCTTCTGAGCGAATGATACGCATACCGCGGCCACCGCCACCCCAACTTGCCTTCAGCATCAGCGGAAAGCCCACGTCGAGGGCCATGCGGCGCACAGCGTCCATATCTTCGGGAAGAGGTCCTGTAGCCGGTGTTACCGGCGTTCCTGCGGCCTGCGCCATTTCCCGGGCTGAAACCTTGTTGCCCAGCGCGCGCATGGTATCGGAGGACGGGCCTATCCAGGTTATTCCAGCCTCCCCGCAGGCATCTGCGAAGTCCGGGTTCTCAGACAGGAACCCATAGCCCGGGTGGATGGCATCTACACCTGCATCACGCGCCACTCGCAACATCTCATCAATGGACAGGTAGGTCTTGACCGGCCCCAGTCCGCCGCCGATCAGATAGGCTTCATCAGACTTGAACCGGTGCAGCGACAGCTTGTCTTCTTCCGCATAGACGGCAACCGTTCGGATGCCCAGTTCATTTGCAGCGCGAAAGACACGGATTGCAATCTCGCCGCGGTTGGCGACCATTAGTTTTGAAAAGCGCACAACAGTGTCCCCCAAGCGAACTTCAAATACCAAAACCGCATCAGGGCTGAGTTGATCTCTTCAGCCCGCATGCACGGCTCAAATGCTGCATAAGCGGCAAATCCACAACGTACCGAATCGTCGCGGATATATGGATCAGCACGAGTTTAGCACTACGTCAGCCAACGATGAGGATATCGTCATCTGCATTCCCGGCATGCAGCTTGTCGACGAGAACCTGACGGCGCTCCAGCACAGCCCGCTGGTTGATATAGCCCTTATCGGTAATTTCATTGGCATCAATACTTGGCGACTCGCTCATGATGAGCGCCCGCGCGATCCGGGTGCTGGAGGCTGGATTGTCCAGGTTGTAGCGCTCAAGACCCAAACGAAGCGCCTTGCAAACTGCCTGTGATGTCTGCACCTCACCCGTTTCGCCGGCCTCCTCTGTAAACGCCACGCAGGCGGCGACATTCGGAAATATCAGGAGGCCTATTTCATCCCTGTCACGGCCGCTCACAACGCAATCTTGAATGAGCGGCGAACAAGCGGCAATCGCTGCCACGCGAACCACACCTGCACTGACCCATGTACCGGTCAGAAGTTTGAAGTCTTCAGATACACGGCCGTCGAAAACGAAACCCTTGTTTGGGTCTGCCGGGTCTGCAAGGCGAAGCGCATCACCGATCTGATAGAATCCCTCCTCATCAAACGCCTGTTCCGTCAGGTCGTCCCGGCGAAAGTAGCCCGGTGTCACATTTGGTCCGCGTATCCGCATTTCCTGCTTGTCGCCGCTTTGGACCAGCTTCACTTCCGTTCCCGGAGCCGGAACACCCACGACGCCTGCTCGTTCCAACGCGAAGTGCGCGCTTACAGCCAGCGGTGAAGTTTCTGTCGATCCCAACGCGGTGGTCAGAACCACCTGATCCAGCCCGGCTTTTCGAGCCACACCTTCAAGCCGTGACCACAGGCTCTGGGGCAAGGCTGCACCGGAGTAAAACAGAAGATCGAGATCATCGAAAAATTTGCGTCGCAGCGTTTCGTCGCTTTCAAGCGCTTGAACGATCATGTCGTAACCGCGGGGCACATTGAAATAGAGCGTCGGGGATACGTCACGCAAATTGGCAATCGTCTGTTCGACCAGGCCTGGTACGGGCTTGCCCGCATCGATGTAGAGCGTGCCGCCGTTGCGCAGTGTCATGTTGATATTGTGATTGCCACCAAAGGTGTGATGCCACGGCAACCAGTCGAGCAATACCGGCGGCCGACGTTCGATGAACGGCCACATTTGTGCGATCGCCTGCTGGTTCGAGCACATCATGCGGTGTGTATTGACGACCCCCTTCGGTTGTCCTGTCGAGCCCGATGTAAACAGGATCTTGGCAATCGTATCCGGGCCTGTGCTTGCGAATGCCGCATTGACGGCAAGTTCATCAGTGGCCTGAAGCAATAATGACAGTTCAACCGCACTGTCTGGCCCGTTACGGGCGCAAACGACCGTTGCGCCTTTCCAGTCAACCGCGGCCAGGGCATGGTCAAAAACAGCCCCATCGTCGGCAAAAACCAGCGCCGGCCGGACCAGATCGGCAATGAAGTGAAGTTTTCCCAGGTCTTTCGACAACAACGAGTATGCAGGCGACACGGGAACCACAGGCACGCCGGCATACATGGCACCGAATTGCACAAGTGCGTTCTCGATAGAATTGTCTGAAAGAATTATAATCGGGGTCTGGGCGGTCAAGCCCTGGGCCAGAAGGGCTGAGGCAACGGCCCGTGCCTGTGCCCGGAAGTCCGCGTAGGAAGCCTCTCGCCAGCTGCCATCGCCATCACGGGCTGCCAGAAAGGCCCGCGTCGGTGTTGACTGCGCCCAGCTTTCCAGGTGGTGGCAGATTGTTGCTGGATAGGACTGCAGAGGTGCCGTCGAGCGCAGGACCTGCGCACCATCGTGGCGTTGTTCGAGTTCAACGGAAACCGGGCCGAACAGGTCCTCCGCACGTTTACCCACCGCCATATGAACACCCAAATCTGGAACCTGCCAAATCGGCCAGTTGATGATAGAGGCAAAATGCAGTGCTGTGAGCGCTAATAAGTCTCCACGTGATAGCGTCCCTCTTCACGCATGCGGGGCTTGATCGCTTCCCAGTCAAGGGACGCCTGCCGGCAGATGCTGGCGAAGCTCTCATCAACGCCTGTTTCCATTCCGCGCAGGCCGCAGATGTAAACATGGGTCTTTTCATCGGCGAGAAGGGCGGACACTTCCTCAGCCCGGGTCACCATGCGATCCTGGACATATTCTTTAGGGCTGTCCGGCAGCCTTGAAAACACAAGTTGCTGACGCATGAGTTCCTGGGGAACTTTTTTGAGAGGGCCAAAATACGGCAGCTCTTCTGGCCGGCGGGCGCCAAAATACAAGTCCATCTGCCCCGGTGCCGTAGACATGGCCCGCCGCCGCCGCTCCGTGAAGGCACGAAAAGGCGCCGACCCGGTGCCCGTGCAGATCATGAAGATGTTGGCCTGAGGATCTTCCGGCATGAGGAAGGTGGCGCCAAACGGCCCGGTGATCTGAACACTCGCCCCTTTTTCAAGATCACACAGGTAGTTGGAACAAATCCCTTCCGCCTCGCGCTTTACCGTAAGTGCCATGTTGTTGGTGTTCGGACGTTCTCCATCGCGCGGGCTGGAAACCGAGTAAAGACGCACCGCATGGGCATTGCCGTTAGCATCTGTCCCAGGTGCTATAATGCCGATACTTTGACCCTCAAGAACCGGAAACACCGTGTCCCCCAGGTCGAGGATGATGTGGCGGACATCATTTTCCGCATCTTCCTCCGTCAACCTGAAGTTACCCTGGACCACCGCGTTTGCTGGCTTTGAACGGTTGAAAAGATTGACCGTTGGTTTCGCCGCAGAGGCCGGTGCTACGGCTTTTCCTCCCGTGCCACTATGGGCGTCCGCGAGCAGCGCCGCGATCTCATCTTCAAGTGCTTCCATGAGATCGGTGTCGACGTCATCTGCAAATTCACCCTGCTCCGGCAACTCGTCCCAGCCAAACTGCTCATCCACTGAATAGGCGGTCTTGACGACACGCCAGTTGTCGATCGATCCCGTGGGACACGGCGCAATGCAATCCATGCAGTAGTTGCAGATTTCAGCATCAACGACGTAGTTGTCATCGTTGTGGGATACCGCATCAATGGGGCAGGTTTCTTCACAGGTGCCGCACCGAATGCAGATCTCGGGATCGATCAGGTGCTGCTTGAGCAGACCTGCGGGTTGAGGACTGGTTGCATCCATACTCAGGCGTCCGCAATCTGCACATACTCAAAATCGCCAGGCTTATTGTCGATGCCGACACGTGGCGCTGCAATCCAGTTTGCATACTCGCCCGGTTTATCCACCGGTTCCATCACAGAGGCGATGTAATCCCCGTCTTGCTTTGAGGGCAGCCAGTTATCCCGGCCCGCTTCCCATTCTTCATCGCTCAACAGCTTGCCTTCAGGCGAGGCATGCACCGATGAAAACTCACCAATGCCCCGGTGGAAGGCACCATGGGGCAGCTTCAACTCAAAGTTTACGCCCGTCTTCTGGATGATTTTGTTCCAACGCCCGACACCTTTTTCGCAATCGTTCGCATAGTCATCGCGCAAGCGCATATTGAGAGCGTTGAGTGCTGGCTCGTCCACCTCTTCGATACCCCCGTTCACCTGTTTCAACACCGGATAGATATCGTTGGTAAGCTGGTGGTCATCTTCAATTTTCGTTTCCTGGAACCGCCCTTTGATGCCCGCATTGTAGGCATTGGCCGCATTCGTCGAAACTTCCGAACCGAACAGGTCCAGGGACAACGAATAGTGCATGTTCGCCTTCTTCTGCAGCGTCGGCAGGTCTATGACGCCCAACGCCCGAATCGCGTCAATGTCATAGGGATCCTCAATGCCTGCCTCATTCATTGCCTCACAGGTGCGTTGGATAGTGCGGCCAACTCCGGTTTCGCCGACAAACATGTGGTGAGCTTCCTCGGACAGCATGAAACGGCAGGTTCTGGACAGCGGATCGAAGCCTGACTGAGCAAGCGATTCAAGCTGCATCTTGCCGTCGCGGTCCGTGAAGAACGTGAACATGAAGAAGGAAAGCCAGTCCGGTGTGGCCTCATTGAAGGCACCCAGCATACGCGGCTTGTCGGTGCTGCCCGAGCGCCGCTCCAGGAGACCTGCAGCTTCCTCGCGCCCGTCGCGGCCAAAGTATTTCTGCAGCAGATAGACCATCGCCCACAGGTGCCGGCCTTCCTCCACGTTGACCTGAAACAGATTGCGCAGATCGTAAAGCGACGGGCAGGTCTGGCCGAGAAGCCGCTGCTGTTCGACCGATGCCGGTTCAGTGTCGCCCTGGGTGACGATCAGGCGCCGCAACAGGGCGCGATGTTCGCCGGGCACTTCCTGCCAGGCCGGCTCACCCTTGTGAACACCGAACGGAACGGTCCGCCCTTCTTCCTTGGGAGCAAGCAAAACACCCCAGCGGTATTCCG
>JAJFHB010000071.1 GCA_021775795.1 Hyphomicrobiales bacterium
TCAGGCAGGCCACAATCAGCGGTGCCTTACGCCTGCCGATGCGATCAGAGAGCCAGCCGCCGAAGGGCGCGCCGGCGGCAAAACCAAGCAGATTGAACGTGACCCAAAGGGCGGCTTCTGCAGGCTCGAGGCTGAATTTGAGTGTCAAGTAGGGAACACCCCAAAGCCCACCGAAAGCCAGCAAGGGGCCGGTGAAAGAGGCTGCTGCCAGAGCGAGCATCCATACACTTGGGGAGCGGAAGGCAACGCCCATATTGCGCAGCAGATCCCTGCCGCTGGTGGTCGGCTTTGCAGCAGTGCCCTTTGCAGGCTCATCGCGGATGACAAGCCAGATAATGAGGGCAAGCAAGAGCGCAAACCCCGCCGTTGCAAACATTGCATCACGCCAGGCAAATATGCTGAGCACCTTTGCAAGCGGCGCCTGGCCCAGAACCCCGCCGGCCATGCCCATGAACATGGTCAGTCCGGACATGAAGGCAAAGCGGTTTTGAGGAAACCACCTGCCCGCAAGTGTGAGCGAGCCGACAAATCCGCAAGCCGAACCTATGCCAATCAGAAAACGGCCAAGATAAGCCAGTTCGACGGTGTGTGCGGCGGCAAAAATTGCAGTTCCAACGCCTGCAAGGGCAATGGAACTCGAGATCATGATGCGTGGGCCCCAGCGGTCCATCAGGGCGCCGATGGGGATCTGAATGCCCGCATAGACGTAGAGATAAATCGCTGAGAGATTGCCGAGAACCGCCGCGCCAACGGCAAAGTCACGCATCAGATCATCGACCATCACGCTCGGTGAAACGCGCATGAAGAATGCAAATGAAAAGGCCGAGGCGGCGAGCCCCCAGACCGCCCAGCGTCTGGAGCCCGCGTCCGCACTTTCTGGAGAAGAGGCGCTGGATTGGGACAAGGAACAATTGCCTGTGGTGTGGTGCGCGCGTCACTACGAGCGCCTCACGGCAAACTCACATATTTCCCTCAATGAGGAAAGGCAAAGCATCGCCACATAGCAAAAAGACGAATGCCCGGGGCATCCGTCTTTTCTTGTAAGCAAATCCGTGCGTTTATCTGTCAGCCGGTGAAATCAACTTTCAATGACTGGCGGGGCCGCAGGAAGAACGAATCTTCGAGTTCGAAATTCTGCCCTACAAACTTGGACAGAATGGAATCGTAGAGATAGGTGACCTCAGTGAGGATAACGCTGCCACCGGCCTCGATCATGCCGGCTGGGATGGTAATGCCGGAGAGCGATGACCGCGGTGAACCGTTGTGGGAATTGCTCCAGTCAACAGCAGGGTCACCGCCAGCGTCGATCTCGATACTGGTGACCACGATTGTCAGATCGACTTCAGGCATGGGCATGAGAATTTCACTGGCTGCATCGTAGATGTCAGTCAGGTCGCCACTGCTCAAAGTTTCCGCCTGTGCCACAAGATCGGCAGCGGTGCTCGCAAGTGTTGTGATCTTGCGATCTGCGGTCAGCACCTGGGAGATGTCGACAGCACCGAGATACATGGTCAACATGAGAGGGAAGATGAAGGCAAACTCGATCGCAGAGACGCCTTTCTGATCATCCCGGAAACGCCGGATCCATGATGTCATGATGGTATGTGTCATTGGCTTTGTCCGTTCTCGCTGACGCGAATTCTAGAAGGGCTCGTTGCGGAAGGCTGCGGCCGCCGCAATGAGGCGTTTGCCGCCTGACATGTTGGACAGGCCCGTGAAATGGTCCGGTGTCACAATGTCCCAGACATAAAAGGCGCGAACAACGACAACGTCCGTTGAGCCGCCGACCGAGTAATCCAGATTCTGATTGAGGTTTCCGTCCCCATCCACCGCATCGGGCAGGCTGACGGCGCTGAAATCAGAAAAGCTGCGAACATCAACACTGAGATTGGCGGAGCAGTTCAAATACCCCGACAGGCTGTTGCAGACGAGTGTTTTGAAGTCGTCTGCGCTGATGCTTTGCGATTGAACCTGGCCGGTTCGGATCATGCGGCCAGCAGTGGCAACGCCGCTTTCGATGGCCGATTGCGTAAAGAAGATCATTGTCGTTTCGAAAATGGCAATGAGCAGGCCGAGAAACGGCAGTGCGACGATGCCGAATTCAAGTGCCGTTGCGCCGTCGGATGAGCGCCGGAATCGATTCAGCAATCCAAAACGCCGAGGTCTTTTCTGTGCCTCAGTAGCTTTGGTTTTAATGCATCTAATCACGTGCATGTCTCCCTTGTTATCGTCTGCCGCCTACCGTGGCGGCAACATTGGTTTTCACATGCCTTCACCGTGATCCTAGTTCCTATTTCTTACTAAAACGTCTTTGGAAAGCTGAAAATTTGAGCATTAAGTAAGAAAAAATAAATGTTAATGAAGTGTATACAGAGAAATTTCAGACTCAAATGGGTTGATTAAAGAGCAGTTAAATACAGTTTGATGGAAATAGTAATAAAATCATCAAATAAGTAGAGAAGATGTATATTATAAAAGAGTGTTGGTGCTTAAGAGGGTGTTTTTGGTCGTTATGCAAAGTAGTATTATGAAAATCCGCAAATTTGTAGTGTGAGATAATTGGAATCGATGGAGCCACGTGTTCACCAGGGCAGGGAGCACGAAGTCAGGAGCAGTAGACGAATGACAGAGAACCGAATTCGAGCACAGCCTGCCCAGCCAAAACGGGCGTCAGCTGGAGCGTATCTAACCGGCAAGGCGGGCAAACTGCTGCGCTCGTTCACCCGCGACGTGAGGGCAAATGTTGCCATCACGTTTGGACTCACGATCGTGCCCTTGACCATAGCAACCGGCACGGCAGTTGATTACACCCGTGCCTCCAAGGTCCAGACAAGCCTCGGCCAGGCGCTGGATTCCGCAGCGCTTGCTATCGGAAGCTCGGTGGAAACCGATCCCCAGGTTCTTGCCGACATTGCGCAAACTTACTTTGATGCAAACTACAGCGGCTCCGGCGTTCCCGGTCAGCTCAACATCACCATCAACAATTCAGTCATTACAATGTCTGCAAGCGCCGACGTGGCAACCGCCATTGTGAAGATAATAGGCATTGATACATTGCATGTTTCAGCCGAAACCGAAGTCACCAAAGAAACCACGGGTACCGAAATCGTCCTCGTGCTGGACAATACAGGCTCCATGAGCTGGGGCGGCAAGATCGATGCCTTGCAGAATGCATCCGCAGAACTCGTGGAAATCGTTTTCGGTGAAGAAGAAGAGCCCGAGCTCCTCCGCATGGCACTTGTGCCCTTTGCGGCCGGTGTAAATGTTGGGTCCGACATGATCGACAGCGGCTGGATCGATACAACCGGTGCGTCGAGCTACAATGGTCTGAATTTCGAAAACGGCACAGACACGCTGACGATGTATGACCATCTGAACAACAGGTCATGGAATGGTTGCGTTGAAATGCGGCCATCGCCCCATGACACATCGGACACAGCGCCGGACGGCAGCAACGGAGATACTCTTTGGGTGCCCTATTTCGCTCCCGATG
>JAJFHB010000701.1 GCA_021775795.1 Hyphomicrobiales bacterium
GCCGGCACAATAAATGGCTATCTTGATACTGCAGACATTCCCGATCCGGACCTCATTATCCGCACCAGCGGCGAGCAAAGATTGAGCAATTTTCTCCTTTGGCAAAGTGCCTATGCGGAGTTTGTGTTTGTTGATGAATTCTGGCCTGACTTTGACCGCGAGATATTCCAAAAGGCGCTTGATCAATTCACTCACCGTCACCGCACATTCGGTGGCGTTGCTGCCAAAGCGGGAGCTTGAGGCATAGCTGCCTGAACCTCTTCGCATGATCGCTCATCCCAACTCTCAGTCTTCGCCGCCTTCATCTGATGTAGCGGTCAGAACGGTTTCAGCACTGGTGCTCGCACCTGTGGCGCTTGCATTGGTTTGGTGGGGCGGGCTGCCTTTTCTGGGCCTTATGTTTTTGGTCGCCATATTGATGTCTTGGGAGTGGACAAGGCTGATCGGGGCCGGGAACACTGATGTTACCGGAGTGGTATTGTATGGCGCAGTCGCTGCCGGTGCTCTTGGGGCACTACAGTATGGATATTCCGCTTTCGCTGTGGGGATTGTGCTTGCAGGCGTGCTCGCCAGCGGACTTGTGGCAATAGCACGAAAGCATCAACACCCATTGTTGATGGCTCTTGGGCCGATGTATGTGGTGTTGCCGGTTCTGGCGCTATTCGTCTTGCGGCGAGATGAAGACTACGGTTTTTGGTGCGTGATATGGTTGCTTGTGGTGATCTGGAGCACAGACACGGGAGCCTACTTTGTGGGCAGAACGTTGGGCGGCCCGAAAGTTGCGCCGGCCATATCGCCGAAGAAAACGTGGTCTGGCTGTATTGGCGGCACAATTTGTGCGTTCGCTGTTGGTGTGGGAATTGCATATTATCTCGACAGCTCATCCATTTTCGCTTTGGGTGCGGTGAGCGTGGCAATTTCAGTTCTGGGTCAAATTGGTGATTTCCTGGAATCCGGTGTGAAACGCAGGTTCGATGTGAAAGATACGAGCAATCTGATCCCCGGACACGGCGGGGTTCTTGATCGCCTGGACAGTCTCATCGTTGCAGGGGTGGGCGCCTGGGCTCTGGGTGCTGCCATTGCCGGTAGCGAACGAGCCGCGACGGGTTTGCTTTTATGGTAGAATTTTTCGGAGGCTCCGCATGACGGCGTCAGCAATTTCGTGCATTCCTCTCCCTCAATCTGAGCCGCGCCGGCTGACCATTCTGGGAGCTACGGGCTCCATAGGCCGCAGCACGCTGGATGTTGTTTCACATCATCCCGGCAAATTTGAAGTTGTCGCCCTTGTTGGCAACTCGAACATCAAGCTTTTGGCCGAACAGGCCCGTGCTCACAACGCAAAGCTCGCCGTCACTGCGGATGAAACCAAACTGGAGGCGCTTCGGGAAGCGCTTGCTGGAACTGATGTTGAAGTTGCAGCCGGGCAAAGTGCGGTTGTCGAAGCCGCTCAGCGCGGTGCTGATCTCGTGATGGCAGCCATTGTCGGGGCGGCTGGGCTTGAGCCAACATTGGCTGCTGTAAGGGCAGGGGCTGCAATCGGATTGGCCAACAAGGAATGCCTTGTAAGCGCCGGCGATCTTTTCATGTCTGAAGCAAAGACTTATGGCGTCGATGTTCTGCCTGTGGATTCCGAACACAACGCCATATTCCAGGTGCTGGACAATAACAATCTTGATCAGATTTCCCGCATCATCCTGACAGCGTCGGGCGGCCCGTTCAGGACATGGTCGCTTGAAGAAATCTCAAAGGCGACGACGGAAAAGGCACTCAAACATCCAAACTGGGACATGGGCCCCAAAATTACGATCGATTCAGCATCGATGATGAACAAGGGTCTGGAACTTATCGAGGCGTTTCATCTGTTTCCGGCATCTATTGATCAACTTGATGTGCTTGTGCACCCGCAATCCGTCATCCACAGCATGGTGGAATATGAGGACGGGTCAGTGCTTGCTCAACTTGGATCACCGGATATGCGCACGCCAATTGCCTATTCTCTGGCCTGGCCCAACAGAATTTTCAGCCCGTCACCCAGGCTGCGCCTTGAGGAAGTTCAAACCCTTACTTTCGAGGCCGTGGATGATCAGCGGTTTCCCTCAATTTCACTGTGTCGGGAAACCCTTCGACAGGGTCACACGGCGCCTACGATCCTCAATGCGGCAAACGAAATTGCGGTTGAAGCTTTCTTGTCTAAAAGATTGTCTTTTCAGTGAATAGTACGGGTAGTAGAAGAAACACTGGAAGCTGCGAATCAGGCCGGAATGATTGTGCCGATGAGTGCTTTGGATGAAGTTTTTGCCGCTGATCAGTATGGTCGTGCCATCGCCCGGGAAATCTCCGGGAAAATGTCCTAGTTTGGACACACTATTGGGTTGGTTTGTGCCAGCGAGTGGTGTTTGTGGCGTGCTGAAACACGGATGAACCGTTGCTCGAATTGAGGTTGTACTAAGTATGGAAATTTTCTCGGCGCTCCCTGACGTCATTGAGACGAATCTATTGCGGGCGTTATCGTTCATATTCGTGATCACGGTGATCGTGTTTTTCCACGAACTCGGCCATTTCATGATGGCGCGCTGGGTCGGAGTGGACGTTGAAACGTTTTCCGTTGGATTCGGGCCGGAGATTTTCGGGTTCAACGATAGTAGGGGAACGCGCTGGCGTCTTTCATGGATACCTCTTGGCGGCTACGTGAAGTTTCTGGGCGATGAAAACGCTGCAAGTGTGCCAGATCGCGAAAAGCTCGCGAATATGAGCGAAGAGCAGCGGTCAGGATCGTTCGAGCATAAGTCTCTACCGCGCCGGGCCGCAGTCGTTGCTGCGGGACCAGCTGCCAATTTTCTCCTTACCATCGTCATCTTTGCTGCAACCCTCTATTTCATGGGCCGCACGGTGACGGCTCCGATTGTTGATGAAATCTCGCCGGGAGGTGCTGCTGAGGCAGCCGGATTTGCTGTTGGCGATGACATCAAGTCGATTGACGGGAGCGAGATTGAGTCGTTTTCGGATCTCATTCGTATCGTCAGTATCAGTGCTGGAAGAACATTGAGCATTGTTGTGGAACGCGACGGCGAACTTGTCACGCTGTCGGCGGTGCCCGATGCGAAGGAAACCCCTGATATAACCGGTGTTCCCCAGATAGTTGGGCGTCTCGGTATCATCAGGCATGCACAAGGGGATCGGGTGGTTGAGGAGTTGGGTTTGGTCGATGCTGTTTCAGAAGGTGTCGAAGAAACCTGGAACCTCACTCACACCATCGTCACAGTTCTGTCGCGAATTGTCACAGGTGAGCAAAGCGCCAAGCAGCTTGGCGGCCCCTTGCGGATCGCTCAGGTGTCCGGGGAAGTCGCAAATATCAGCATTATTGCGCTGATCAACCTGGCTGCGGCACTCTCTGTGAGCATTGGGCTCATTAATCTATTTCCCATTCCAATGCTTGATGGCGGGCACTTATTGTATTACGCAATTGAAGCGGTTCGGGGAAAACCGCTGAGTGACAAAATACAGGATATTGGGTTCCGGGTGGGTTTGGTTTTGGTGATCAGTCTCATGATTTTCGTGACTTGGAATGACCTCGATGCGTTGAATGTCTTCTAGGTGGAAAAAATGATGGCCTTTGAGGCGATTCACCGGTTTCATTGAGTGGCAAAAAATCGTAAAAGAATGATGCGACTCAGGTTTGGTGTCAGGGACGGCGTAGCGAGCGGGTGCAAGTTCCATATGCGTTACAAGTATGGTTTTATTGGGTTTTTGATGGCTGTCTTCACTGTCTTGGCTTTTGGCCAAGGCACAGGACTTGGCTTTATTGCGCCTGCTTCGGCGCAGACACTAATCGTTGACGTTGAGGTCAGAGGTAATCAACGCATTGAGGCAGACACTGTACGTTCGTACATGGTTGTCGGCCCGGGCGATGAATTCGATCCTGTTCTCATCGACGACTCTCTGAAAACACTTTTCAGAACCGGCCTGTTTTCTGATGTCCAGATCTTCAGAGAGAATGTGAGCCTGGTTGTTCAGGTTGAAGAAAACCCGATCATCAATCGCATTACCTTTGAGGGTAACGACGAAGTCGATAATGACGCTTTGCAGGCAGAAGTGCAGCTTCGCCCACGGACCGTCTTTACGAGGGCCCGTGTTCAATCAGACGTGCAGCGCATTGTTGCCATCTACAGGCGCTCTGGTCTGTTTACGGCAGAAGTGTCTCCAAAAATCATTCGGCTGCCCCAGAACCGCGTCGATCTCGTGTTTGAGATCAACGAAGGCGAAGTGACATCCATTGAGCGTATCAACTTCATCGGCAACCGCGAATTTAGCGACTCTCAGTTGAGAGGCGTTATATCGACGGCGGAATCCGCCTGGTGGAAGTTTCTGACAGCTTCTGACAACTACGATCCTGACCGATTGGCCTTCGACAAAGAGCTTTTGCGCCGACACTATTTGCAGAGCGGCTATGCGGACTTTGTTGTGTTGTCCGCTACGGCTGAACTTTCGCGCGATGGCGAGAGCTTCTTCATCACTTTTGTTGTTGAAGAGGGGCCACAGTACAACTTTGGAACGATCAACGTTGATGTCGGGCGGACCTCAATGGATCCGTCAATTATTCAATCGGTGGTTCTTACCAGTGAAGGCGACGTCTACGACGCCAATGAAGTGGACAAGTCTGTCGAGCAGATAACGCTTGAGGCCGGAAAACTGGGATTTGCGTTTTCACAGGTCAGGCCTGAGGCCGACCGCGACGCGGAAAACCTGACCATAGGCATTACATACGTGCTTCAGGAAGGGCCTCGGGTCTATATTGAACGCATTGAAATTGTTGGCAATATTCGGACATTGGACGAAGTTATTCGCCGCGAGATCAGGTTGGTTGAAGGCGATGCCTACAATCGAGTTCTGGTCGACCGCGCGCGCAGGCGCATTACTGCACTGGACTATTTTGAG
>JAJFHB010000702.1 GCA_021775795.1 Hyphomicrobiales bacterium
ACGGCAGCTCAGGGCCGCTAGTGACGATTGATAATTCCCGACCGAAGGTCTTGAAAGGGTCATTTGCAGACTCTTTGACCGCAGCCTCGCAGAGTCCGTTCAACCCCCAACATCAGACCTTTGAGTCCGGTTTCGATCGGATAGTCGGCACTACCCCCAACAGCGGGCTCATCAGTTGGCAACGCAAAGTGCCCGCTTGGTGACATTTGAAGACATAATGCACACCTTCAAAACGTGAATTACCGGCTGGGCTATACACTGAAGCGTACCAGTCCAATCAGCGCTGATACGGCATAAAAAAACTGTAACAACAAAAACGCCCAACGCCGATCAATGGCTGCCCATGCGGCGAACAAGGTCGTCGAGATCAGCAAGACCGCAAACCCAAGCACTTCATGCCCGGTGTTGGAGGCGAGCAACAAGGCGTAGACGATGGCGAGTCCCGAGCCCGTGATTTCGCAGATTTTGACGAAAGCAACCTTGCTCATCATCGGACCCGGTGCAAATTCCAGGGCGTTCATGCATTGCATCCAGTTTCTTGTTTGTGGGCTTCGACCAAATCGGCCATGGAGTTGAACACAAAGTTGCAGCTCGGCATGTCACCGGGGTTCATCGTTGCGCCGAATC
This sequence comes from Hyphomicrobiales bacterium, assembly GCA_021775795.1. Taxonomy (GTDB): domain Bacteria; phylum Pseudomonadota; class Alphaproteobacteria; order Rhizobiales; family JAJFHB01; genus JAJFHB01. The sequence goes on from JAJFHB010000702.1 coordinate 628, forward strand.
CGTCTTGATCATGGCGCCGATAAATCCAGCACGATGTCAGGGCATGCCGTTTCGCCGGCACATGATCATGGAACATGCTTTCCGCCGTATGCAAAATGTCACCGGCCTGAATGCCCTGGCGGTCGAGGTGTTCGAGCATGTACTCGAAATTTCGGTCGGATGGCTTGTAGGAACCCACATCCTGCGCCGTGTAAATGGCATCAAATTCAACCTGCAATTTTTCATGGCTTCCTGCGAAGCTCTCATTGTCCACGTTCGACAGGACGATCAATTTGTAGTGCTGTTTCAGATATTGCAGCGCCTTGGCCGAATCCGGGAAGGCGGGCCAGTCTCTGACGGATTGGCCATAGGCGGTGCATTCCTCTTGGCTTACCGAAACCTCCCATTCCTCCGCCAGGCGCTTGTATACGATCGGCAACAGATCGGAGTAACGATAGCCCGGTGTCCAACGCTGTTGGGTGGATTCGTGAAAGGCGAGGGCTTCCAGAATTTCATTGCGGCTCAACCCGCGTGATACACGCGCGGTCAGGGGTTTCAAACCGGCTATCATGCCGGATTCCCAATCAATCAACGTGCCATAGCAGTCGAATGTGAGTGCTTTAAAATCGCTGAGTTTCATCGTTCGTCTCCTGTTCGCCAACACTGTGCAAAGTGACGGGTATCAGGAAATCCAACGGCGAATGTGCAGATTGGATGGTCTTGCTTGCCGATAGGCCGAATTTCAGCCCTTGCGCGCAAATTCTCGCGGGCTTTGTCCAAAATGCGTCTTGAACCGACGCGTAAATGCAGACGCATCGTCATAACCCACGTCGATGGCCACCACACTCACCGGATAGTCCGTATTCATAAGGAGAGTCTTTGCCCGTTCCATGCGCCGCCGTGTCAGGTAAGCGTTGCTGGGTTCGCCGTGGTTCTTCTTGAACAACATTTTGAACTGGCTGACGCTCAAGCAGCCAGCAACAGCCAGGGCTTCGAATGAATCAGAAACGCCCACGTCTACTACCATCAACAGCACTGCCCGCATGATCCTCTCATCAATGCGCTTTTCGAAGGCTTGCTGCTCTATCAGTCGCCAAAACAGGCGGTAGAGCAAAAGCCCTGTCTCCTCATCCGTTGAATGCGTAAGCTGCGCATCGGCATAGGAGCAAAAGGCCAGAAGATCGGCGCTGATCGTGGCAGAAGGTTGCTCTACTTTCCCCGCATTCTCAGGCAAGCTCCCCATATCGGCCACCAAAAATCGCGACCTTTCGGGAGCACTGTAGCTATGCACCGTGGCAGACGGGATAATGACGCAATGGCCAACAGCGACACTGCAATTCTGATTGCCAAACACGATGTCCATGGCACCACTTAACGGCACCACGATCTGATGAAAATCATGTGCATGAGTGTTTTGGGCAAGCGTGTATGAACGGATGGAGAGACTACCATCTCCTTTCGCATAAGCAGTCGTCATTGATTGTCTCCCCTCTGCAGATTTTCACACGAACACGCCCTTGGATAAAGTGGTCTTACCAGCCGTCAGTTTTACCTCGGTCGCAACTCAAAGGGCTCTCCAATCACACTCCGGATGGGTCGAAAACATTTGCGAAGCCAGAGGTGCGCCGTTCGTTTCAGTCACAAATATCCAAAACCACGCCTTCGTCGGGAGCAAAAAAAATGGCTCAATGGTGTCATCCAGAAATCGAATAGCAGAGCCGCGTTAGGGTCATTTGCAGACTCTTTAAACTCAACTCCACGGAGTCTGTTCAACTCCTAACTTCAGACTTTCGGGTTCGGTTTCGATGGGAACGTCGGCATCCCCCCGACAACGGCCTCATCAGGTGGCGACGCAAAGTGCCCGCCAAGTGCCAATAATTATCGTGATGGGTCCAAAGCTACGTGGCCGCCATTCCGGAAGTCTTTTTTCGAGAGCTGTCGAGGTGGTGCCTGCAATTCGTAGCTCTCAGTGCTCTCCTCTGGT
>JAJFHB010000703.1 GCA_021775795.1 Hyphomicrobiales bacterium
CGGAACGAATCGAGTGTCCTTTGACGGGCGCCCTGAGATTTGTTGCCGTGTAGAGCTTCCGCATTGATCCCGCCGCGAGACAGCTGCTTAACAACCCGGTCAGCACCGTGCTTCGTGCGCGTAAAGACAATGGCACGCTGCAGATCGTCGGATGTCAGAATTTCTGCAAGACGAGCAGTTTTGGCCGCCTTGTTCAAGTGGTGCACACGCTGGTCAATACGATCGACCGCTACCGTTTTTGCTTCAATTTCAACGCGCTGCGGGTCATTCAGTATTTCCCGCGCAAGTTTTGCGACCTGAGGCGGCATTGTTGCTGAAAACAGCAGGGTCTGGCGCTTTTTTGCCAGCCTTGAAACAATCGTGCGCACATCATGGATGAAGCCCATGTCGAGCATACGGTCAGCCTCGTCCAGGACGAGAAACTCCGTTGCACTCAAATCAACATGGCCGCCCCGAATGAGGTCGTTGAGCCGGCCAGGGGTTGCGATCAGAATATCGACGCCCTTCTTCAGGGCATTAATCTGGGGCCGATGGCCAACGCCGCCCATGACGATGGCATGACGCAGGCGCATATGGCGCGCGTAGGCCTTGATGTTGTCCGTTATCTGAACGACCAGTTCCCGGGTGGGTGCCAGAATAAGCGCACTCGCGCCGCGGGGTTTTGGATATATCTTGTTTTCCAGAACGGCATGGAGCAACGGCAGCACGAATGCGGCGGTCTTGCCTGTGCCTGTCTGGGCAACGCCCAGAACGTCAGAACCTTGAAGTAGAAGCGGAATTGCCCGTTTTTGAATGGGTGTAGGAGTTTCGTATTTTGCGTCTTCCAGAGCGCGCAGGAGCCGCCCCGATAATCCGAGGTCGGCGAATGTAGTTTCAATCACTTTTATTTTTCCTTGTGCGACTGACACACGCGTACGCCTAAGGCGTACGACAGGGCCAGGCCGTGTCGTCATCGTCCACGCGCACTTGGAACTGATGAAATTGTTTGACTTTTAGTCTCGAGACAATTGTGCCCGTTGAATCAGGGCAAATCGCGCGATCGCGAGAAGTGTTGGCGCTCAAATGGGCCTTTTAGCTCAAAATGTCAAGCTGTGTGGTTTCCTCCATCATCTGCCACGAACACAAAAACAGTTTAGATTGCATTGGGTTAAGGGCGCGTTTCCGCCGGTGAAGCTGGCAAAACACACCATCGGCAGGCTTAACACCGCAGCGCAAAATCCGAAAACCGAACTGCTTCAATGGATCCGTAAACCGGCGTTGCGAGGTCGCGCCACTGTTCAAAACTCCGATTCGGCAATAATCCAATCGTGAAAGGCGCTCAGGGCTGTTTGCTCCAGAGCTTGCCGTGGATAGACGAGGAAATAACCGTAGGCATCAAGTTGAACGTTACTGATACGCACGAGCTTGCCCGATGCCAGCTCATCACCAACGAAGGCATCATTGAGTGCTGCCCCCTGCCCGTCAATCACCGCCTGCACCCGCACGTTGGGATCAGGAATAACAAGGCCATCATGTTGTGGGCGATAGGGAATGCCGGCAGCCTCGTGCCAATCCCTCCATGCCACACTTCCGTCGCGGTCATGCAGCAAGGGCACGGATGAAAGAACAGCCTCCATGCCCTCTTCGGCAATTCTGTCCGCAATCACCGTGCCGACCGTTGCAAATGCCGGGCAGGAAATCAGCCGCTCAATCTCCATGCCTTGCCAGTTTCCATCTCCCCACCGAATTGCCATATCGATGCCTTCTGAGGGAAAATTATCAAGGTCGACTGAAGGTTGCAGGCGAAGAGAGACTTCAGGGTGGCTGGCAATGAAGGTCATCAACCTTGGCGACAGCCAGCGTGATGTAAAATAGGTCGTCATTCCAATCGTAATCTGTTCCGCGCCTGTTTCTCGCAGAACCGCAATCTCGCGATCCAGATCGCGTAAAGCCACATGCGCCGCGTGCCACAAGCGCCGCCCCTTCTCTGTCAGCTCGATGCGCCTGTGATGGCGGACGAACAACTGAAATCCAAGATCTTCTTCAAGCTGCTTGATCTGATAGCCGACCGCACCCTTGGTCAGATTGAGTTCCATCGCAGCGTTTGTGAAGCTCAAATGACGCGCCACGACATCAAATGTCCGAAGGCCATCGTAGGAAGAAAACAACATTCCCTAGTCTAAATTTTCTGAACCAATGGTTCAATTCATTTCGTTTGCACCCTGCCTTCACAAGGTATTCTCTACACATTGGCCAGCTCACGGGTTGGCGCTCCGAATTTGATGCAAATTGTTTGATCAAATAGCTGCTCATCTGCGAGCCAGTTGAAAGGTCTGTGCACACTGTGGACAATGTCGCCCAAGAACTTGTGCCTCAATCCCGCAGAGGCGGTGGCCGAGCGGCACGGCAAAAGCGCCGGGCGGAGGCAGCAGCACGTCCTGTCTGTTCCATCATCACTCGAAAAATCCCTGCCTATGAGCTTCTCAATGACGAGGCACTCCACAGGATTGAAGTGCAGGCTGACTGGATCCTGGCGGAAATTGGCGTGGAATTTCGCGGTGATGATGAGGCCCTGGATCTGTTTCGGCAGGCTGGCGCCAGCGTCGATGGTGTTCGCGTGCGCTTTGATCCGGGTCACGTTCGGGCTTTATGCAAAACCGCACCCTCAACGTTTCGAATGGAAAGCCGCCTTCCGACCTCCTCCATCGTTCTCGGCGGTGACCATGTTGTTCTCATGCCCGGTTACGGCTCGCCGTTCGTCACTGATCTGGATCGTGGCCGCCGTTACGCAACAATTGAGGACTTCCGCAATTTCGTGAAACTCACCTGTGCTTCGCCCTGGCTGCAGCATTCAGGTGGCACTGTTTGCGAACCCGTCGACCTGCCGGTCAACAAGCGCCACCTCGACATGGTCTATGCCCATTTACGCTACTCGACGAAACCCTTCATGGGCGGCGTAACCGCGCCGGAACGGGCGCGAGATTCGATTGAGATGGCGCGCATTGCTTTTGGTCAGAACTATATGGACCAGCATTGCGTGATCCAGGGCAACATTAACGTCAACTCGCCACTGGTCTATGATGGGGTCATGTCATCGGCGCTTCGCATCTATGCCGCCGCAGGACAAAGCGTCGCCGTTTCCCCTGCCATATTTGGCGGCGCCATGGGACCGGTGACCCAGGCCGGCGTCCTTGCCCAGACCCATGCCGAAACCATGGTGGGCATAGCGCTCAGCCAGCTTGTCCGCAAAGGTGCACCTGCTGTCTACGGCAACTTCAACACCACCATGAATCTGAAAACCGGCAGCCTGACGTTCGGCACGCCCGAGGCCAATCTCTCGAACTTTGCCTTTGCACAACTCGGTCGCAGGCTCGGTGTTCCAGTCCGCTGCGGGGGGCAACTCACCTCGGCCAATTCCGCCGATGGCCAGGCAATGCAGGATTCAACGGCCTGCATGATGTCCGCCATCATGGCCGGCTCGAATTTCATTTTCCATGCCGCCGGCTGGCTCGAGGGCGGCCTCACCATGGGTTACGAGAAATTCGTCATGGACCTCGACCACTGCGGAATGATGTTGCGGATGACCGAAGGCCTTAGCGTCAGCGATGACACGCTTGCCGCTGAGTCTTACTTCGAAGCCGGGCCGGGCAAGGCATTCCTGAGCACGTCGCACACATTGGCGAATTTCGAGAAAGCCAACTACGTCTCGGAACTACCCGATCCCGGCACTTTCGAACAATGGACCGATAACGGCGCGGAAAGTGCAGAGCAACGCGCTAACCGCCGTTGGAAACAGATGCTCCATGACTATGAAGCCCCTCCACTTGACCCAGCCATTGATGAAGAACTGCAAGACTACATGGCCGCCAAAAAAGCGGCAGCACCTGACCTGTGGCACTAACCTGAAAAACAAAGGAACACACCGATGAGCAACTCAAAATGCGTTCGCATCCCCACAAAAGGCGATATTCCGGGACTGGAACCCACGGATTACATACCTCCCGAAGGCCTTCTCTCCGGCACACCGGATGAACGCGGAAAAAGCCTCTATGCCGATCAGACCGAACAACTCGATGCGGGTGTCTGGGAGTGCGAGCCCAACAAACACCACATCGAAGACGCCCCTTATGACGAATTTGTCTACCTGATCGAGGGGCACATCGACGTTATTGATGCGGACGGCGGTATCGAGACCTACAAGGCCGGCGACAGCTTCGTGATGCCGCGCGGCTGTAAGTGTACGTGGGACGTGAAAGAACCGGTGCGCAAGCTGTATGTGGTGCTGACGCACGAAGCCTATCAGGGGTAATCAGCCCTTTGCATTGTCTTCTGCCAGATGCTGGAATAAACGATCCGCGCGCGCAGCGAGCAGGCCTTTGCCGTCACGAGCCGACCAGTCGTAGATGCCCTTGCCGGTCTTGAAGCCAAAGTTTCCGGCTTTTACAAGTTCGGTCAGGGCTTCCGGCGGTTGCTTTGCATCATCGATTGCTGGCAGCAAAAACTCGGCAAACATGTGCAAAATATCGAGACCGCCAAGCTCCGCAGATTCGATGGGTCCCGTAATCGAGTACCGCCGTCCGAGCGTCATCTTGAATGAGGTGTCGATCGCTTCAGCGGAAGCAACCCCGTTGGCCCACATGGACCAGGCTTCACGCAGCAGCGCAAACTGCAACCGGTTGATGATGAAGCCTTCGACCTCCTTGTTCATCAAGGCAGGTGTGTGTCCGACGTCCTTCAGAATATCACAGGCCCATTGAACGACGTCCGGACTGGTCTGCGGACCACCGCAAACCTCAACGATGGGAATGAGCTGTGCGGGATAAACGAAATGCATGGCCACCGCACGCTCAGGATGCTTCATACGGTCAACCATCAAGCTGATGGGCTGGCCGCTGGTCGAGCCGAGAACGATTTCCGGATCACAAATTTCATCAAGGCGCCCAAAAACTTCAAGCTGCAGTTCACGCACCGCAGGCACAGCCTCGATGACATAGTCAGCTTCTTTGGCATCACCATAATCAGTGCTTGTGGTTATCCGGGAAAGGGCTTCAGCCGTTTCTCCCTCACTCGACAATCCCCGCTCAACGAAGGCACCAAAATTGCTCTCGATGGATGCTTTGGCCCGAGCCAGGCTGTCGTCGTTTCGCCCTATCAGACAAACCGACTTGCCGGCGCGGGCAAAGACCTGGGCAATGCCCTGCCCCATCAACCCGTTTCCGATGATGGCAATATGAGACACGTCTTTCGGTGAAATCATCGTCTGGACCCTTTTTTTGAATGCGCTGCACCCGGATGGACACAACTGTCGTGGCAGAAAATCGCACTTGCCCATAACCAGGAGGACTGGCAACGCTCGGAGCTTCCAGCCCCTGGTCAAATTGTCCGGCAAACATCAACAGATGCTCAGTCGCTGAAGAGGAACTCCCGTCCGACTTTGACGCGGCGTTTGCCACCATAGGAGATAATATCTGCAGTGGCATAGGTCTCAGAAAGAGTTTCCGGCAAAAAGCTGCCGGATCCGATCATATCAATCGGCGCACGGGCTCCAGCCATAATCAAACATTTCTGCGCCGCGAACCCGGATGATGCAACGATCATTGCATCCTTGTATCCCGCTTCATCAAGGGCCTTTCGCACATGGATGGCAGCGGCTGCAGTGACCCCTTGTCCAAACAAGTAGCGCCGAACCTGGTCAACCAGAATATTGGCGGAATCGAGATGAAAGGCCCGCTCTCCGAGCACGCGTTCAACAATGTTGTACTCGCCGGCAACATCGAGCCACTCACCAACGGTTTGCACCGACTTTTCAAAGTCCAGCCCCTGAACGAAGCGGCCACCATGGGTGTCAAGCCGCACGCCAAAAGTCTTACCCTGCTCGTGCAGTTTGGCCTCGTCATAAAACCAGCGCGCACAACGCAGAGAATCATCAACCTCGTGGCCTGAATAGTCGACCAACGCAATCGCTGTTCCATTGTCATCAACCGAAGAGATGAAAAGTTTGAGCGCCTCAAGCACATCGCCGTCCGTATAGCCGATGAGCGCGTGTGGCATGGTACCAAGCCCCTGCTCCGCCCCAAACAAGGCGGCGGTCAGATCCTGCGAGCCGCCAATAAACCCCTTCACTTCCGGGTTCTTGGCCTTTGCCGCCTCACTGCCCACAAACGCGCCATAGGCAGCAAGCAGGTTCATGTTCGGCCCGCTTGCGTGGCGGGCATGCATGTCCAGAAAAGATGCGCCCGGCATCGCCCGGCACATTTCATAGGCGTTATCCGCACAAACACACGGCAGACCGACCTTTTGTAAAACCAGAGTTTCCATCTCCGCCAACTTCGCAAAGGATCCTTCAATCTCCATAAGTTTGGTTTCCGAAGGCACAATATCACCCTCTTCAAAGAACCGCCTGATACGCACATCGGGAACGTATCGTTTCAACAGGCGAACGGCAGGCTCCAGCGCCGCGATCACGCGCCGGCGCAGGAAGACCGCGTAAACCACATTGAGGTCGCCATTCGCTTCAACGACACGTCTGGTATGGCTGAAATATTTGTCGGTAAGAGTGCCCAAAGGGCCAGCGTCTTCCATGAGATCGACGATACGATCAATGGTTTCATCGCGTGTCACAGCATCATTCCCACTCTGCAGCCGGACCGCTTGCCAGCCTTTGGCCATCTACCAGCCGAACTATTGCACGGAAAGGGGCAAAAAACAGCAAGCGCTAACCTTTGAGCTGGCTCAGAAGGCTGGCACTGCCAGAGGTCAGCATGCCCGTATCGCTTCCCCCGGAGATAAAGACAAATCCACGCGAGGCGAATTCCCGCCCAAGCTCCGGCGTGTTGGCAAAAATCCCCGGAAAGACACCATGCCTGGCCGCCGCTTCAAGCACCACATCCAGCGCCCGTTTGACCTCGTCACGGGTGGGATCAACATGCTCACCATTCGTCAGCGAAACGCACAGGTCATTGGGGCCGACGAACAGGCCGTTAATTCCTTCAACCCCACAAATCGCATCGATGTTGTCGAGAGCATCGGCGGTTTCCACCATGGCCCAGGCAACCGAGAGGTCATTTGCGCCGTGCAGGAAGTCCTGTTTGCCGAGCCCGGCCATGGCCATGGCTCGCCCAGGCCCCCAACTGCGTTGACCAACGGGCGGATAGTTGCTCGCCTGCGCGAACCAGCGGGCGTCTTCGACCGTGTTGATCATCGGCGCGATGATGCCCTGTACACCGGCATCGAGCGCCTTGCCGATAATGCCTTCATCGTTGGGGATACTGCGCACCAGCACAGACGTGTCTGTGCCGTGAACAGCTGTGACCATGCGGAGCACATCCAGGTGATCGATGTAACCGTGCTGGCAGTCCAGCACGATCGCGTCCCATTCCTGGCGCCCAAGCATCTCGGCAGCGTTGGGTTCGGCCAGCAAACACCAGGCAGTATACAGCGTTTCGCCGGCTTGCAGGCGTTGGCGGAAATCAGTCGCGCTCATGCGGCGCCCCTTCGAGCTCGGTCACCCGGATGCGGATACCCGCCTTGCTCAGGCAAGAAGCGAGCTCCGATTCCGAACCACCTGAAAAGACTCAACTTTTGTTTTGAATCTGATCAACAGCCGTTGCCATGAGTTCATCCATGGTGCGGCGTATCTGGTGATCGGACTGCTCGACGCTCTTGGCATCGAAATCGCCACGGATCTTGCGGAACACATCCTCATCTCCAGGCTCCTCAAAATCGGCCTTCACGACTGAACGCGCATATTCATCGGCAGCATCTCCAGAGATGCCCATCTTTTCTGCCGCCCAAAGGCCCAGGAGCTTGTTCCGCCGTGCGGTCGCCTTGAAGAGAAGTTCTTCATCATGAGCAAACTTCCGCTCAAATCCTTCTTCACGCTTGTCAAAAGTGTTCATTCCGCATCACTCCTCATGTCACCAAAATTGTTCTCGCCTATGCCATAGCCCGCGCATTTGACCAAATCAACACAGGATCGGCCAGGGCATCCATCACTGACGCCCGCCTTCACCCCGCATATAGGGATTAAACAGGCACTGGAAAAGCTCTTGGATATCTGCGTGTTCGCATTGTGCCGCCTATGCCATTGGAGTAGTTTGGCGTGTAGGGATTCCACGGGCGAATCGCATTTCCAGCTGCTCACTCTGGGAGCCAGGCTCGTATAATGAGCTGCAGCCACACATCAATTCAGTAGGAAACCTCTAAGGATCATCACATCATGAGCCGTAGGCGCCGCATTTATGAAGGCAAGGCCAAAATTCTCTATGAAGGCCCCGAACCCGGAACTCTCGTGCAGCATTTCAAAGATGATGCCACAGCTTTCAACAATGAAAAGCACGATGTCATTGACGGCAAGGGTGTGCTGAACAACCGCATCTCGGAGTATTTGTTCAACCAGTTCAATCAAATTGGCATCCCCACCCACTTCATGAAGCGCCTCAACATGCGTGAGCAGCTCATTCGTGAAGTCGAGATCATCCCGGTCGAAGTTGTTGTTCGCAACATTGCCGCAGGCACCCTCTCCAAACGCCTTGGCATTGAAGAGGGCACGCAACTGCCACGTTCGATTGTTGAGTATTATTTCAAGTCTGACGACCTCGGCGACCCCATGATTTCCGAAGAACACATAACCGCGTTCGGTTGGGCGACACCGCCTGAAATTGACGAGATGACCGCATTGGCATTGCGTATCAACGACTTCATGAGCGGCCTCTTTGTCGGTATCGGCATACGTCTCGTCGACTTCAAGGTTGAATTTGGCCGCCTCTATGAAAACGAACTTATGCGTGTTGTGCTCGCCGACGAAGTCAGCCCCGACAGCTGCCGCCTGTGGGATATCACAACCAACGAGAAGCTCGACAAGGACCGTTTCCGGCGCGACATGGGCGGCCTCATCGAAGCCTATCAGGAAGTTGCGCGGCGCCTCGGCATACTCTTTGAAAACGATCGGCCTGAACAAAGCGGGCCGGTTCTTGTCAAATCCTAGTCTTCAAAACGAACGAACGCAGGTGACCTCTCCATGCCGATGAAGGCCAAGATCAAAATAACGCTCAAGAACGGCGTTCTTGATCCGCAGGGAAAAGCAATTGAGCACGCCTTATCAGGGCTCGGGTTCGATGGCGTCAACGAAGTCCGCCAAGGCAAGTACATCGAACTTGACCTTGATCACGACGATGAGGCCAGCGCACGCAAGGCCGTCGATCGCATGTGCGAAAAACTGCTCGCCAATACGGTGATCGAAAACTACGACATCGAGTTCGAGCTCTCATGAAGGCACACGTCATTGTGTTTCCAGGATCCAACTGCGATCGCGACGTCGCGGTTAGCCTTGGCAAAGCCATGGGAACCCCGCCCGGCATGATCTGGCATGGCGACAGTGAAGTGCCGTCTACAGATCTGATCGTTCTTCCCGGCGGTTTTTCTTATGGCGATTATCTGCGATGCGGCGCCGTTGCAGCGCACTCTCCAATCATGAAGGACGTTGTCTCCAAAGCAAACTCAGGCACGCCAGTGCTTGGCATTTGCAACGGTTTCCAGATTCTCACCGAAGCGGGCCTCCTGCCCGGCGTTTTGATGAGAAATGCCTCACTGAGATATGTCTGCCGGGACGTGCATCTGCGTGTCGAGCGGAGTGATACTGCCTTCACCTCGAAATATGAGAGCGGTCAGATTATTCGTATTCCCATCGCCCACCATGAAGGCAATTTTTTTGCCGACGACGACACAATCGATCGCCTCGAACAGGAAGACCGTGTCGCTTTTCGCTATTGCGATGCCAGCGGCGGAATGAATGGCGCTGGCAATCCCAATGGTTCGCGCAAAGACATTGCAGGCATACTGAACAAGACCGGTTCAGTTCTCGGCATGATGCCACACCCGGAACGGCTGGCAGACGAAGCTCTGGGTGGCACGGATGGAACGGCCATGTTTGATGGCCTGGTCGAGGCATTGCAATGATCGCTGCAGCCACCATGGAGATAACACCTGAAGTCGTTGCCGAGCACGGCCTGTCGACTGAAGAATACGAGCGCATCTGCGCCATACTTGAGCGCGAACCCAACATTACCGAGCTTGGTGTCTTTTCGGTGATGTGGTCAGAGCATTGCTCCTACAAATCATCCCGCATCTGGCTGAAGGAATTTCCAACCCAGGGCCCTCAGGTTATTTGCGGACCTGGAGAAAACGCCGGCATTGTGGATATTGGCGACGGGCAGGCAATCGTCTTCAAGATGGAGAGCCACAATCACCCCTCCTTTATCGAACCCTATCAGGGTGCTGCAACCGGCGTTGGCGGCATCATGCGCGATGTCTTCACCATGGGCGCCCGGCCCATTGCCCTGTTGAATGCATTGCGTTTTGGCTCACCCGATCATGAAAAAACCCGGCACCTCGTCTCCGGGGTGGTCGCAGGCGTTGGCGGTTATGGAAACTGTGTCGGCGTTCCCACCATCGGCGGCGAAGTCAATTTCGACGACAGCTACAATGGCAACATTCTCGTCAACGCCATGTGTGTCGGCCTTGCGGACGCGGACAGGATTTTTTATGCAGCCGCCGAAGGTGCCGGCAACCCGGTGATTTATGTAGGCTCCAAAACCGGGCGCGATGGCATCCACGGTGCCACCATGGCGTCTGCGGAATTTGACGACCAGGCCGATGAAAAGCGCCCAACCGTTCAGGTTGGTGACCCGTTCACGGAAAAACTGCTCATCGAAGCCTGCCTGGAACTCATGGCTGAGGACGCCATCATCGGCATTCAGGACATGGGAGCAGCCGGCCTCACATCATCGTCTGTTGAAATGGCCGGCAAGGGCGGCGTCGGCATTGACCTCGATCTTGATCACGTGCCCTGCCGCGAAGAAAGCATGAGTGCCTACGAAATGCTCCTGTCCGAAAGCCAGGAACGCATGCTCATGGTTCTCAAGCCAGGACGTGAGCACGTTGCCCAGCGGATTTTCGAAAAGTGGGGCCTCGATTTCGCCGTGGTTGGCAAGACAACCAAGACAGGGCGCCTGATCGTTCATCATCAAGGCCGCATAGAAGCGGATATTCCAGTTGATGCCGTGTCGAATGAAGCGCCAGTCTATGAGCGACCCGCCACGGCCACGCCCCGGGCTGATTATCTGAAACCTGAAGATGTGCCCGCCCCCAACAATCTCGGCGACACCCTGCTCCAGATGATGGGATCTCCCCATCTGTGTTCGCGGCGCTGGGTTTGGGAACAATATGATCATATGGTCATGGCGGATACGATCGAGCGCCCGGGCA
>JAJFHB010000704.1 GCA_021775795.1 Hyphomicrobiales bacterium
CGCTCACGGTTTATACGCAAAAGGACATCAAACCGAGCGAGCTTTGGGACTGGGCAACGGCAAGCGTTGCAAGTGGAGGCGAAAGCGCACCGCTTCAGCCGGCTGCGGAAGCCTCCATGGCCACTGCCCGGTTGCCGGAGCTTGATACCTCCACCACCCCCACCGTGGCGCCACCCGAACAGGCGGCTGCGGTATCGCCGGGGGAACTCGCTGTCCCGGGCCTCCCCGGTATGGCAGCGGCATCCGATGGAAGCGCACCGGCCGTTGCTGACGCACAGGTTCCTCCGGCGACACAAATGTACATGGCCCGTCTCACTGTTGCAGACGCACATGGGTCATCGATGGAACCCATACCTCTGACCCTTAATCTGACGAGAGGTCAGGCCGACCAGCGCCTGCGCATTCGCGTCGGTGGTTTGCCGGAAGGTGCGTTGTTGTCCGCAGGGATCAACTTTGGAAATGGGGAATGGGGTTTGCAGGAAGAAGACTTGCAAGGCCTGATGATGACATTGCCGCAAGGATACACCGGTGAAATCACCCTGTTTGCCATGATCATTGATGATGCCACTCACATTCAGGCTGGCGAAACAACAGCCCTGCAGGTTCATGTTTCACCCGAGCCGGTGGTTCTGCCTGCAGCCGCGCCGGCGCAAGGCAGTGCCGCATCTTTCGGTTCCGCAGAAGCAGCCGACACACAGAGCCCTGGCAGAAGCGAAACCGTACTGCCACAACGGTCTTTGTTCCCGGAATTGAACCTGCAGTTACCGGACGCCCCGCTGGCTGAAGGTACTGAGGTTGCATCTTTGGAGCCTGTGGACACAGTTCTGCCGGATGGCGAGCCTGTGCCGCCGCCAATGTCTCCCACAGGGCAGCAAGCGCAGATGACTGCCGAGGAAATTGCCGCTCTCATTTCCCGCGGCGACCGCATGCTGGGTCTCGGCGATATTTCGTCAGCAAGACTGTTTTATGAACGTGCCGCACGCAGCGGCGATGGCGGAGCGGCTACAGCCCTCGGCAAATCTTACGACCCACTAATTTTTGGTTCTTTGCAGGTGCGCGGGGTTCGTGCGAATCCGGAACTTGCGCGTGTTTGGTACATGCGTGGCGTGCAAGCCGGTGACGATGAAGCGAATGCAAACCTGCAAAGGCTCGACGCGTGGCTTAGCCAATAGGTTAGGTGCGTCGTTCTACGGAGCCGCTTGAAGAGGCCGCTCCATTGGTTCATAACCCGTTGGTTCCGAGGCTCAGGGAGGGGAACCGGCCCAACGGGTTATGACCACAAATTTTGAAACACTGGAATTGCTGGAACGGCTGGTTTCGTTCGACACCACCAGCCGTAACTCAAACATCGAGCTCGTTGATTTCATTCGCGAGACGCTCGATGCCCATGGCATTGCCTATGATGTCGTCCCCGATGCGAGCGGCGAGAAGCAGGCATTGCTGGCGACAATTCCCGCACGAGATGGAAGCATGACAGGCGGAATTGCGTTTTCCGCCCATACAGATGTTGTGCCTGTTGACGGCCAGCCCTGGACGCGAGAGCCGTTTTCTCTAAGTGCATCGGATGGAAAGGTCTATGGCCGCGGCACCACGGACATGAAGGGCTTCGTCGCCGTTGCGCTCAAGACGGTTCTGGATGCGGCAAAGGCTGACCTGTCACGGCCTCTTCACCTGGCCTTCTCGTATGACGAGGAAGTGGGCTGCAAAGGCATCCGCCCGCTTATCGACCACATGAAAGAGAGCGGCAAGGTTCCAGACATTGCAATCATTGGTGAGCCCACATCGATGCAACCTGTCATCGAACATAAGGGCAAGATTGCCCTCACCTGCCGGGTCCGGGGCGAACCCGGCCACTCATCTTACGCCGCCGACAAAGTGAACGCTGTAATCTATGCCGCCCGTCTGGTGTCCTTCATCTCGGAACTCAGCGAAAAGATTCCTGAAATGGAGAAAGCGGACGCAGCTTTCGTTGCACCAAATTCTTCCTTGCATGTCGGCCGTTTCGAAGGCGGCGGCGCCCTGAACATGATCCCCGAAGAATGCCTGTTCCAGTTTGAAACCCGGTATCGCCCGGAGTTTGATGCAGAAGCGCTGGTGCAGCTGATACAGGAACATGCCCACCAGGTGCTTGAACCGCAGATGCATGCAATGAATGCGGACACAGGCTTTTCGTGGGAGCCTCTTATCGCCTACCCGCCGTTCATGACCCGTGATGGATCACGTGCCCTCGAAATGGTAACCCGGGCTACTGGACTGAACGACACCGGCAAGGTGGATTATGGCACCGAAGCCGGGATCTTCAGCGAGTATGGGGGTATCGATTCCGTTGTCATGGGCCCCGGTGACATGGCACAAGGCCACCAGCCAGATGAATTTATCGAGGTCTCGCAGCTAGTGACAGCTGAGACCGTTCTTGGCAAGATCGTCGACGAGCTGCGCTCCAGCTGAAGTCTTCAGGCCGCTTGCTGCCTGCGGGAGCTGCCATTGCGCTTCCATATGCGTGCAGCTTCCAGCGCAGCCAGGGGCACGAAGTGGGCAAGCGCTCCGCTAAAGTGGTACTCGAGAAAAACCCAGTGGGCGACGACGAACAACGCCGCGATATAAACGCCACGCTGCAGGGACTTCCAGGATCGACCCAGACGCTTAACAGATGCATCGTTGCTGGTGAGCGCCAAAGGCACAAATACCACGAACGCCAGCCACCCGGTCCAAATGCCCGTCTTGATAAGGTCGCCTGTGATGGCGCCATAGGATCCACGATCGAGCAAATAAACGACCGTGTGGAGCGCTGCGTATCCGAATGCCGCAACACCCAGGTATCGTCGACGTGCCAGAAGCCAACGCGGCCAAGTGCGTTGCGGGAAGAGCACAATGAAGGGCGTTATCGCCATGGCAATAATCATAAAACGTACC
>JAJFHB010000705.1 GCA_021775795.1 Hyphomicrobiales bacterium
TTCCGCGGCGGCCGGCCGCGCGCCCTTTCCGATCCCGATATCAGAGGCTTTCAGGCGTCAGCAACCGCCTGGCCGATAACTTTTGTAAGCGGCTCTACAGAGTTGACGGAAAAATCCCGGGCAGCCATTGATGACCTCTGGCTGCAGATGTCTTACGAGGATTTTCCGCCCATCACGTTAGTCGGCTACACCGACACCCGAGGCAGCGCCTC
Source organism: Hyphomicrobiales bacterium (assembly GCA_021775795.1). Classification (GTDB taxonomy): domain Bacteria; phylum Pseudomonadota; class Alphaproteobacteria; order Rhizobiales; family JAJFHB01; genus JAJFHB01. The sequence continues at coordinate 213 of JAJFHB010000705.1, forward strand.
TGCCAATGAACGGCTTTCTCTGAGCCGGGCACAGGCCGTGGCGGACTATCTCGAAGGCAAAGGCTATGAGGGCGAGATCAACGTCGATGGACGCGGAGAGAGTGCGCCGTATGCGCCCCTCGATGTGGACCACTACACAAGTGACGATCTCCTGCTCATGAGCAGACGCGTTGATCTGGTGAGATAAATGCCATTTCGCGCACGAAATTTAATGTTTGAAAGGCGTGTTTAATGTTCCACGCCACATTTCGCCCGGGTCGTGGTCGGCATTTTGGTTGGACGTGCCACAGACTGACGGCGGAATTCTCTAATGAACTTGTGAACATGCGTAGTTGCACTAAACTTTGAAACCAGGGTGACACTGTGATCCGCCTAACAGACGATCAAGGAGAATTGCTTTGATGAGGACCGCAAAACTGCTCGCAACAGCGAGTATTCTTTTCACGGCCGCAACATTCGGCAGCGCTCACGCGGCTTCGAATTGCACCGAATTACGGTCAGAAATTGAGGGTACAGGAACCGATGCATCCTCGCAGTCACTCATCTCGTTCCACGAGATGGCATTGAACATGTCAGACTGCGATGACGCCCTTTCGGAATATCTGCTGCGGCGCATTGCTGTGACCCTGTCTCGCGAAGCAGAAGCTCCAGGCATTGGAGAAGCCCAGCGCCTCGCCATGCTTGAAGACAGCCTTGCGTATCATCGCCTGTGGCAGGTCCTCAAGCAGTTGGGCGACGAGGCCTATGATCAGGAAGATTATACATCAGCGGCCACCCGCTATCAGCAGGCGCTTGAAACCATTGATGATCCCGAAGCAACCGCGGACCGTCACGTTCCCGAACGTCCCATCGTCGAAGAAATCTTTCGCCTTGCGGAAATTTCGCGTCTGCTGGCTGACGAATATGTCGCCGTGCCCCTCAACCGCGATGGCGAGCCAACCGGACTGGGAGCTCCCAGTGTAAGAGGCTACGAGTTCAGTGTCGTCTCGGTACCGGTCACATTCGTTTATGACAAAACCCAATTCGACGAACAGGGCCAACTCGCCGTGCAGGATCTGCTATCCCAACTGCAGGCTCAGGGCGAGCCGGATATTACCCTGGTGGGACACACCGACCCGCGCGGCAGCAATCAGTACAACATGGGGTTGTCCGAAGGTCGCGCCATGAGCGTCGCCATGTTCCTGCGCCAGAACAACTACGGTGGAAACATCACAACAGTTGGCCGTGGCGAAGAAGAGCCCTTTGCCGTGCCTGAGGGAATGCAACTTCCCCAGCCCGAAATGTTTCGTCTGTTCCGGCGTGTGGAGATGCAAAGATGAGGAGTTCGTTTCGGGCGAAACGTTTTGGAGCATTGCTGGCCGCGGGCATAACGATGCTGGCCATGTCAGCAAGCGCAAGAGCTGAATTTTACGGACTTGTGGTCGGCATCAACGAGTATCAAAGTGATCGCTTGCGTGATCTCCACGGCGCCGTAAACGACGCCAATGATATTCGCGATGCGCTGATGACTGCGGGCGCCACGCACGTTACGCAACTTCTCGACAGCGATGCCACCAGATCCCAGATATTCGGCGCCTGGGATGACCTCGTTTCCCGGGCAAAGCCCGGTGACACCATCGTCTTCACTTACGCCGGCCACGGTGCCCAACAACCTGAAAGGGTTGCAGGCAGTGAAGAAGACGGCCGCGATGAGATGTTTCAATTGCACGGCTTTCAAACCGACGCCAGTGGCAATCAGGAGCGAATTCTCGATGACGAGTTGAACCAGCTGTTTGCACGAACAAGCCACTTGAGAATCGTATTTGTGGCGGATTCCTGCCATTCTGGCACCATGTCGCGCAACTTCGATACCCGCGCCGGTGAGCTTTCGACCCGCGGTGGCGGTTACGAGGTCATTGAAGACGACCAGCTTCCCCCGGCAAATGCAGAAGCCGCGGCAATAACCGAAGATCAGCTCGAGCATGTTTTGTTTTTCGGTGCCGTGAAAGATTCCCAGCTTGTTGTGGAATTGCCCGTCGAGCAACAAATGCGCGGCGTCATGTCGTGGGCCTTTGCCCGTGCCCTTCGCGGCGCAGCCGATGCAAACAAGGATCTGGTGCTGCATGGCCGGGAACTTGAGATATTCCTGCGCGAAACCGTTCGCATAGTCTCAGAAGGGCGCCAATTGCCCCAGATGGCCCGCCGTGCACGCAACGATGAAATCGCATTAATTCTGCCCGGCGGTACCGCTCCTGAAGCGAATGAACCCGAAATCGCAAACGGGAACGATGGCAACACGAACGGTAACGGCAACGATTCTCAGTCGGGAATTTCCCAATCCGGAAGTCCAGAGTCTGGAAATCCAGAGTCTGGCAACGGCCAGCAGGCCTCCGCTCCTCCCGAGGGACCCGACAGCGTGGCCTTGCACATCATAGGAACGCGCAGCCGCGAAAGCCTGTTTTCTCAACTGACAGATGTTTCTCCAGCCCAGGAAGGCCTTGCTGAACTCATTTGGGATGTTGGGGAAAATGAAATCATCAGCGCAAGCGGCGATATCGTGGCCCGGCTTGCCCCCGATTCCGGCCCGGAACAGATTCAGCCCCTGATCGACAAATGGTTGCTTCTGCGGCAATTGGCGAGGCTTGCCGGCTCGGAACCACTGAGCCTCAGGTTTCAACCCTATGACCGCCAGAACAGTTTGCCTTCGGAAGACAAAACGGATGTGTCTGGTGATGTCCATCCGGAAGGCACGACACTCAATTTCGAAGTGAACGGTCATGAGCACGAACACATGACAGTGTTCAACCTCGCGATGGATGGACGGGTGCAATATCTCATCCCTGTACCTGGTGATCGTGAAAAAGCCTACAGAGGCGAAGCGTTTGCGGGCGAAACCTACCAGTTTCCGCTGGTCGTCCAGGGCCCCGGGCCGTTTGGCGCCGAACATCTTGTGGTGCTCGCAAGCCCCTCACCTCTGCCCGATCTGCATCGCGAAATTAATCGCCTGAACGAAACTGCAAGCGCCGGCGAGTTGCGCGACATTCTCCAACAACATCTCGCAGGTGTGACGTTCCAGGCAGGCTACGTCACCTTGTTCTCATCACCCAACTAAAGGGAAGCACATGCCGATGACTGTCCCCCACAAGACATTTGCACGCTCCATGGCTGTGCTCGGACTGACGGTTTCCATTCCCCTTGCGGCCACTGCGGCACAAGCGGGTCAACGCGCGCTTTTGATCGGTATTGAAGAGTATCAAAACGTGGCGCAGTTGGAGGGCCCGGTAGACGACGCCATGAGCATGCAGAGTTTTCTCATGGAACACATGGGCTTTCAGCAGCAGGACATCGCTCTTATTGCAAACGAACAGGCCACAAATGCGGGCATTCAGAACGCTTTCAAGCAATTCTTGGTCAACGGCACACAACCTGGCGACCGCGTTGTCATTTATTATTCAGGTCACGGCGGCCAGGTACCCGATACCAATGGCGATGAAGAAGACAAGCTCGATGAAACCCTCGTTCCCGTGGATGCAAGGGATGATTCTCCCGACGACCATCGGCAGCTGACTGATGATGATTTTGGTGCTCTGCTGGCAATGCTGGAAGGTCGTGATGTCACGGTAATTATCGACGCCTGCCATTCAGGAACAATCGCGCGCGGTCTCGCTGAACCAACTGAGGGCAGCTCAGTTTCTGCTCGCACTCCGCTCCAGGGCGGAGGCGCTCGCGCTGCACCTGAATCAATTATGGCGCACCGGGAAGAGGAAAGTTATGTCACCGCCACTCCCGGCATGCGCGTCTGGTCCGCCGCCTCGGCCTTCCAGTACGCCTGGGAAGAAAACGGCGTTGGTCTCTTCACGAAGTACTTTATCGAAGGCGCCGGCGAGCGGCTGGCCGATATGAATGGTAACGGTGTGGTCTCAAACGCCGAGCTGATCGCCTACGTCAGAGACAAGTCTGAAGCATGGTGCAGAATGACACCGGACTGCGCCAACCTAAGTCTCGGACTTACCCCGGTTCTTGAAGCGTCTTCTGAGGACATGGCGAAAATCTTCGTCCCCATTGGCGCCCCCCCTGCTGCCGAACCGGATGAGATTATCGTCCAGGACAACCAGGCAAACATTGAAATCGCCGTTCTGCCCTCGAACCAGAACAAAGTCGGTGAACAGGTTTGGTTCGAAGTGACCAGTGAGCAGGAAGGTTGGCTTATCCTGCTCGACATCAACGCTGATGGCGAGATCGTGCAGCTCATTCCGAACAGTCTGATGAGCGAAGACGACATGAGCCACAGGATCCCGGCAGGTCAGCCTGTGAAAGTGCCAGGCGATGCATCCAATCTGATCTTTACGGCCGCTGAGCCGGTTGGCGATGGCATGCTTGTCGCCATTGTCACCGAAGACAATGTTGATCTGGACCAGGTTCTTGCCCCCGGCAACGACCTCAATCCGGTCGAGGATCCGCAGGCCTATCTATCTGAGATTTCCCGGGCCCTGACGCGGGTCTGGAGTCGCGATGATTCTGCAAACCGGGAACTGAACTGGTCCATGACCACATTTCCCTACACAATTTCCCGCTAGGCTGACAGCCAAACGTCAGCTCTGTAACAGCAAGTAAAGAGGTCAAAATGAACGTCAAATCAGCAGCAAAATGGACCGGCATTCTCACCGCCGTCGCCATCCTCTCCGGGACGGCCAGCGCCCAGGACACATCTCGATACCGGACCATGGTGGAAGAGGACGTGACAACTGAAGCCATCATCAGATCTCTTGATTCGCCTGACGCCCCTGACGGCGCCGAAGTCAGCATCGCTGCTCCGGTGACTTTCCAGTTTGATTCAGCCCAACTTGCCCGCAATGCACAAGGCCTGCTGGACCGCATAGCAGCCGCCCTGACAGCGCCCGAGTTTGAAGGCGAACGCTTTGTTGTCGAAGGCCATACGGATGCCAAAGGCAGTGAACCCTACAATCAGGCTCTTTCAGAAAGGCGCGCTGCGGCAGTGTTCAATTACCTCGTAAGCCGGGGTGTGAGCATTTCGAACATCAGTGCAGTGGGATACGGAGAAAGCCGCTCACTTCCCAACATGAACCCGCTAGATGGCCAGAATCGTCGCGTTGAAGTGGTTCGATTGCCGGCCGATGGCGCAGGATCATCATCCGGACAGGCACCAGAAGGGCAGCAGGCTCCGGAAGGGCAACAGGCACCAGAAGGACAACAAGGACAGGCTCCAGCTGGACAGGCGCCTTCGAACGACTAGGTTGTGCCTTACTTTGCCAGCCTCATTCCATTTGATCTGCGATGTCTTCGAGACGCTCCAGATTTGTAATGACAATGGTGCCACGTGCGAGTTTCAGGATGCCATCTGATCGCCACTTGCCAAGTTGACGATTGACCGCCTCGCGGGTGGCATCCACCATCGCCCCCAGTTCCGACTGGTTGATGGAGAGATCCAGTTTGATACCGTCTTCATCGCTTTCGCTGAAATACTCGGCGAAGGCGATGAGCTTTTTGGCAAGGCGCGCTTCCAGTTCCAAAAATGCAACATCTTCAATGTGATCCGTTGAATACCTGATTCGACGGCAAAGCACGTTCATCAGGCCGATCGCCATATGAGGATCCCGCCGCAGCAACGGCAGAAAGTTGCGGCGCTCCAGTTCAAGCAAGTCGCACTTTTCGAGCGCCGTTGCATCTGCTGTGCGCTCTTCTCCATCGAGAAACGCAATTTCGCCGAACACTTCGCCAGGGTTCATGATGTTGAAAACGATTTCCCGATCCTGATCATCGACGGTGGAATGCGACGTGATCTTCACACGGCCGTTCACGACCACATACATGGATCGCCCTTCGTCATGCTTGTGGAAGACAGGCTGCGCCTTCGACAATTCGACAACACGGCACCAGGGCGCCAACCGGGCAAGATCTTCTTCCTGAACGTTCTCGAACAGTTCCAGACCCTGGAGCATCTCTTTCTTCTGTTTGTCCGACAAAAATGCCATGCAAATTTCCCCGCAAATTTCGGTCAGATGGTGCCATGGCCGTAAACCACAGAGGCCCGCCCACTGTCCGAAGATTGATCAGTTTAACCCCTTTCACAGTGATATGAAATCGACTTAACCGGCTTTTCAGGCCTGTTCGCATCTCATTTGTCAAAGGCCGAAGAACGGCAAGTCAGCATTCCGGCAAAACGGGCTGCAACGAGCCGGAAACTACTCTTTCCCGGGCCTCAGACCACAACAAAAATTCTGTGAATGATGTTTTTTGACTGCTGTGAAAGAGGTTGTGATGTGCGTCACAAGCGCCACGTCCACATGGTCTATATCAACTCATAGAGACAAACCAGGGATCAGGAGTTGCAGATCAGTATGCAGCCCCTGCTCCTAAAGAAGAAAAGATTTTGCCTGATTGGCGGAATGATTTGCGAGCTGCAGGCAGGTAACCGTACACGGGATCATTCAGATCCTGCACGGATCACCGCCCGCAAATGGTCGAGCAATATTCCGTTCTAAAGAGGCGCCAAAGGTGCCATGCACCCGATTACTTTTGATCGGACAATGCTCCACTGTGGCACCACGCACCGAGGGTGTTCTGGGTATCGGTTCCCTGCTCAGACGCTCTCGGTGCACTCTTTCATCCAACATGTGTTCAGCCACACTTCCAGGAAGTGACATTACTGTTCCCATGCAGGTGTCTCGCCAAGCGAGGCATGCTGGTTTGCTATTTCGAGAGTGTCAGGGACAAAATTGTGTAGGGCTGCCGGGTGGCGCGATTTTCGGATGTGATTGTATTCGTCAACTGCCCGCCCTCACCAGAAAGCTCCATGCTCAAGGAGCTAAGAGTGTCTTCACCGGTGCGCGTGTCATTGGTCGTGAGTTCCAATTCCAAAGACGTGCCCGTACGTCGGCCGGAAACAGATGCCTGTCCATATCCCCCAGCCCGCCACTGACCGGTGATATAACTGTTGCGATCAAGAGACGAGAGAAAGCCCGAAGACGAAAATTCAAAGTCAGTGCCACGGCAATCATAGTCCATGGACAGCCGCTCACTTGAGCTGTCCCATGTTGCCGTCATCCGGCAGCTGACGCGCTCGCGCTCTGCATCCGGGCTCTTGCGCACCCGACCGTTGCCCCGCCATTCACCAACAAGACGCTGCAGCATTTCATTGTCGGCGGTGCCGGCAAAACTTGGTCCAACTGTTTCAAGGACAACGCCGACGGCCAGACCAACCGCCAGCGTGCAGCTTAACAGCCCAGCTTTGCTAACCCATCCATTCATGCTGTCGCTTCCCTTGTGCACTCTATATTTGCCTCCACCGCTTTCCTGTCGTCAGCATCACGGCCGGCAGCACGATGACAGTGGCCAACAACGCAGTGCATAAGATTACTATGCAAAGCCTGCCGAAGAGAACCACCATCGGCAGCACGCTGAACTGTGTCACCAGCATACCCATCGCCAGTACGGCAGTTGCTGCTACGAGCACAGGACCGACTTTCAGCATCGTCTCCCCTAGCGCCACGTCCACAGAGGTATTCTGGCGTTCCAGACGGTAGCGATGAATGAAATGCACCGTGTTATCTACCGCAATGCCGAAGGCGACCGTGAGTGCAATAGCGCTTGTGAACTGAAATCCTGCGCCCAGTACGGCAAGCGCTGCTGCCACGATCGAAAGGGACAACAGATTGGGTATGGCAGAGAATAGTGCCAGGAGCGGTTTTCTTACTGTTACGCCAATGACACATACAATCACCAGTATGGCCACACTGAGGCTGTTGCGCAGCCCCTCAATCAGTCGTCCACTCTCTGTGGCCGCAAGAGCGGCAACACCGGTTAAACTGACCTGATAGCCGGTTGCATCCGCCCGGACTGGCTGCAGTGCTGATTCAATATCTTGAAGCAAAAGCTCTGTCTCAGGCGCCGGCGCAGCCGGCACATAGGCCGAAACAAGCCATGCATTGCCGTCAGAACTGACAAAACGGGCGCTAAACTTGTCTGGCATTCGTGACAATGCATCTTCCACATCTGGATCATCTGATGCAGGAGAGTGTTGCAACCAGGTCTCGGCACTTGCCAGCGAGATCACGTTTTCAACATTTTGAACGGACTGCACCGCCTCATGCACGCTGCGTACCACTGACAAGTGGTCGGGACCTTCGCTCTGGTCACTCACATTTCGTTCGACAAGGGCAAATACAATTTCAGAACCGCCAAGTTTTTCGTTGATGCGCTCAAGGGCCAGATTGGCCGGGCTGCCGGGGGCAAGATATTCACGGTAGGAGTAGGTCGGAACCAGATTGAAATAGCCAAATCCGGTAACAGCGAGCACAGCGATGCTGGCAAGTGTAATGATACCCGGCCTCACAGACACCCCGCTCCACACCGCAGCACAGGCGCCTCTTGCCAACAGCATAAACCTGGCAGGTTCGACGAGCCTGGCTTCCGCTTTCGACCCGTCCAACATCACCACCGCCATGCTTGGTATCAAAGTGATGACGACGATAAACGCGATGAAGACAGCCGCCGCTCCCGAAATGCCGAAATCCCGAACTGCTGCAGATTCGCTCAATCCAAGCGAGAGCAAAGCTATGATCGTTGTTACAGAAGTGATGGCACAGGCAGGGCCAACTTCCGACACCGAGATTTTGCACGCCTCGCGCACCTCGCACCCGGAAGCCAACTTGCGCCGGATCGAGTTGACCATATGAAGCGCATCCGAGAATCCGATGACCATGACCAGCGTCGGCAGTATGTTTGACATCGCCGATATGTCATGGCCTGCAAGCCCAAATCCGCCGAGCGTCCAGATCACGCCAATAAGCGGCGCGACACTTGCAAGAATCACCCAGACGGCGCGCCGGAAAAACAAAATGCAGACGAGAATTGAGATAAGTGCCCCAAGCCCGTTCAGGAAATGAAGGTCTGCCCTGATCGTTTGCAGGAGTTCGTAGCGCAGCACCGGAGCACCGGTTGGCACCACGCTCAGAGCAACATCCCTGGTGGCAAAGGCGACATTCTCGTCAATTTCCGTAAGGACCGCTTCAAGTTCATAGAATTCCCGCAATTGGGGCTCCAGTGAAATGATGATCAAGGTGGCATCGTTTGCCGCCGACAACATCTTGTTTGCGAGCAACGGATGTTCACGCGCTTCTTCAACAAGAGATGTGAGCGCTTCTCCGATTGGCAAATCATCCGGAAACACCGGATCAAGCTCACCGTCCTCCCCTGGCGCCCGGCGCGCTGTAAATATGGACGTCACCGCCACGACGCTTTCAACAAACTGCAAATCAAGATGCAATCCGCGCAACGCTTCCAGCTTCCCGGCATCAACAATGTTTTGAGATTCTATAAGCAGGAAGACCTGATTTTCGAGCTCGGGAAAGGCGCTGGTGAAACGGTCATAAACCTCAAACACCTCGCGTTCAGAGCGCAACAGGTTGCGCAAGTCATCGTCAAACTCGACCTTTGTTACGCCGAACAAGGCGACAAGCGTCACCGACGCAATGAGAAGAAGTGCTGCTCTTGGAGCCTTCAGACAAAGATGCCCAAGCCGCTCCAGACCAAACGCCTGTGTGTTCATTCAGGAGACCTCGCGCCGGGGCGAAGTCACGCCCAGCTCGGATGCATGGAAAGATCTCAAACCAGCACCTCTCCTCAGTGGTGTTAAAGCGGATTGAATGCAGATTTCAGCCAGCATAATAGTGGTTTACGCCAAAATTCGGAAGCGTGTTTGTCTCTTTTACCCCCTTGCAAAACGGGCATCATATCGTACCCCGCACCCGTTCGACTGCGCCCTTCCAGCCCTCATCCATCCCGGCACGATCACTTTGTGAGGCCTGGGGCTCGAACACCGCATCAGCCTGCCAAAGTGCCTCCAGGGCGTGCAGGTCCTGAAAGACACCCGCCTCCAGTCCGGCAAGGAATGCAGCCCCCAGGGCGGTCGTTTCCGAATATCGGGCCCGTTCGACCGGCAAACCCAGTTGATCGGCCAGAAACTGCATAAGCCAGACGTTAGCCGTCATGCCCCCATCGACCCGCACGCGTGATGGCTCATCAA
>JAJFHB010000072.1 GCA_021775795.1 Hyphomicrobiales bacterium
CGATTCGAAGCCTGCAACCAGCAACCTGGCAAACACATTGCCCACTGCCCAGCCTACCGGTATGCCGATCAACCCGATCAGTCCGAGTTCAGCGACAAGCAATCCGGAAACTTCCGCACTGGTAAAGCCCAGAACTCTGAGACTGGCCATTTCGCGGGAGCGCTCGGACAATTGTATCCGGGCGCTGTTGTAAACCACGCCAAAGGCAACGATCACACCAAGAGCCGTATAGATTGTCGTCATGAAGAGAATGTTTTCGGCCATGGTGGCGCGAAAATTGGCAAGGGCAACTTTCAGCAGGGCAATGCCCGTCAGGGCCGGCGTGGACTTCACTGCCGTAAACAGGGCATTTGTTTCCGCCTCATCAAAGGAAATATTGACGCCGGTAATGAGCTGGCCGTCATCGAGCAGTTTGTTGAGCGCGCCGATCTCCATGTAAGCCGAAAGGCCGAGATAGCTCTGAAACACCTGCGTAACGGGCACATACAGCCACTGTCGCCGCCCCTGTTGAATCTCGACCCAAACGCTGTCTCCCAGGTTTACGCCCAGCAAAGATGCGAGTTTCTCGGTCAGCGCAAGGCCGTCCGGCGGCAAAATCACCTGCTGCAGGTTCACATCAAGCAGTCTTGTCAAATCGCCGTCTGCCGGGCGTCCTATGATCGCAAGGTTGCGTTCGAGATGGCCGCCGTAGAGTGTTGCCGGCACTGCCCGAACCGGCTCCGCAACCATCACACCGGGGAGCTGCTCCACATCGAAAACCGCTCGCATGGACTTTTGCTCACCGAAGCTGATTGTCGCGTCCTGTCGTTCAAGCTGGAAAAAGCTGACATCAAGCATCAGGTCGATGGAATCACTGGTGAAAAGCGAAACGATCAGAATGCCGACGGAAAGCGAAACACCGAAACTTGTCGCTGCCGCACGTAATGGCCGCCGCACTATGTTTCGGATGACAATCAGGCTGAGCTGCGAAAAGCGCAATCTCTTGAACCAGGTGCCGGAAAGCACCTGTGTGTACATGGCAGGAACCGGCGGTTGCATCGCCACAGCCGGCGGCAGTTGCAGCACCTTCGTTACAGCCCGGCCAGCACCCAGGGCAACCACCCCAAGATTGATTGCTGCAGTAATGAGGTAGATGTCCGGGTGAAGTCTGAAAACAAAAATCGGAAAGTGGAAAAAGTCCGTGTAAAGCCGCGTTAGTGCGTATCCAAGCCAGGTGCCCAATCCGAAGCCGAGTACAATTCCGATACACGCGATCAGACCGGCAAGCTTCAGATAGTGAGCAGCAACCACCGTTGACCGGTAACCAAGCGCTTTCAGCAGACCGATCTGTTCCCGGTCAAGAGCCACAAACCTGCTGAGGATCATGTTGATCAGGAACACGGTCACGAGCAGAAATATCGGAGGCAGGATACGCGACATGGTGTCGAGTTGATCAAGTTCCGCATCCAAAAAGGCATGGGAGAACTGATCTTCGCGGTCATACGCGCCAATACCCCCAAAATCATCGAGAACCAGGTCGATCAGACGAATGACCTCGTCTACCGACGCGTGGCGATGGAGGGTAACGACAAGACTGTTGAAGGCTCCATCCAGATCGAAAGCGGCTTCGACGCTCGACTGGGGCATCCAGAGAATACCAAACCGCCTATCGTCGGGCACGAAATCGCCGGGCCCGACGGCATAAACATACTCCGGCGACAGGGCGATGCCGACAATAGACAACTCACGCTTGTTGCCGTTGAGGATGACAGAGAATCTATCACCGAGCTCAAAGCCCTGTGCCGTTGCAAAACTTTCAGAGATCACGACTTCATCAGTCGCCTGTGCTTGTGGCAGGTGGCCTGCCCGAAGGAAAAGCTTGTTCACCTCCGGTTCGCCGTCCGCAGGCAACGAGACGATCAGGCCCGCAACCGGCTGCAAAAAATCAGGAACGTCGACGATTGCAAATTCTGTAATACGGGCCTCTGCCTGAGCGACACCGGGTATGTCGTGTATTTCGGTCAAAAGCCCCCGTGGCGCTCTCTTGGCCTCAGCGAACACATGCGCAAAATTATATCGCTCGTAGTAAGTCGCGCGGGTTTCTTCCAGCGAGCGGTACGAGCCGATGGAAAGGATCATCGTTGCCACGCCAGCTGCCGAAACAAGGGCAATTGCGAGGGCTTGCGCCCAAATACGCAAGAGATCGCGAAGCAGCTTTTTGTTGAGAGAGCTCATCGCGCCATCACCAGCTCACGTCAGCGGGTTTCAGCCGCGTTTTGTTGGTCTCTTGCGCCACAACCCTGCCGTCTGCAAAATATGCAACGGTGTGAGCGATGTCCTTTATCGCGACATTGTGGGTAATGATCGCTGTTGTTGTGCCGAGTTCCTCGTTTACCTTGGCAAGCGCCTCCAGCACCACCACGCCGAACTTACTGTCGAGTGCGCCTGTCGGCTCATCGCATAACAGCACTTCCGGCCGCTTTGCGATTGCCCTGGCAATAGCGACGCGCTGTTGTTCGCCGCCAGACATTTGCGCTGGAAAGTGATGCATACGGTGATCCAGGCCGACAATTTCCAGCGCTTCTTCCGGCTTCATTGGTTGCTTTGAAATTTCAGTAACGAGGGCGACATTCTCGCGCGCCGTCAGACTGGGAATGAGGTTGTAAAACTGAAAGACAAAGCCGACATGGTTCCGGCGATAAAGGGTGAGGTCGGTCTCGGACATGCCTGTAAGCTCCTGGTCTTTAAAAAAGACCTGTCCGTCCGTTGGCGTGTCGAGGCCACCCACGATATTCAGGAACGTAGACTTTCCGCTCCCGGAAGGGCCGAGAAAGACAGCCATCTTTCCCGACAAGAGCTCTAGATCGACGCCGCGCAGAGCGTGGACTTCAACGTCACCGGAACGATAGACCTTGGTGATCTGCTGGGTGCGAAGAATGCACTCGGTCATTGCCATTCTCGTGAACAGTTGATCCAGTCGCGCAGACACAATCATGTCTGATGTGAAGTTGGCCTGCAGTTCTCCAGGCTCTGCGCACGTTGCACCCTAGATCGAATGCTCCAGCGGGCAGTTGACGCACATCAAGCTTCAGCCACACGGTCCGGGCTGTACACAATTCAGTCGCGAACAATTCAGGAGTTGTGAATTTAACTGCCCCTATGCCGGTCACATATGTGGTTTTCGAACCCCAATCCGTGACATCAGGGAAAGACACCAGACATGAATAAATTTGGAACCTCCCAAGTAACCGTGATCTCTTCACCAAGCCGTTTGGCCCTGGCGATGGCAGCGCTGACCTTTGTGACAGTTGCGATACTCATGCTCAGTGTTTCCGCCCACAGCGAACCATTTGCCGGGGAGCACTCAACCGTCATCCATGACAGCGATGAAGACAGCACCACGACAACCGACGACGGCAGACCCCGCCCGAGGGGTTCCTTCAGTTTTTAGTGACATTAATTTAAGGGACGACCCGGCGCAGGCAGCGCATAATGCGCTGCAATGCCCAATCGCACTTATACGAACATCGCCTGGCTTGCGCTGGGCGCCGCTCTGGCAGCTTATTGCGTTGTGTTGAGCCTGAACTCTGAGCGGTTCGGGTATAGTGCGGCACTCATAGACATGCCCATCTTGGAATTGGTGGGTTTTGGCGCTCTTGCGGGCCTGGCTTATCTGCTGTTGCCGAAGCTCATCACCAGCGCACGAACAGAAGACGCTGGCACGCCAAACTGGGTAGTGATTTGGATACTGCTTGCCGGCCTCATCATGCGTGTTGTGTTTCTGGGAAGCACTCCCATCATCGAAGATGATAATCAGCGTTATCTTTGGGATGGCGCTGTGACAGCAAACGGCTTCAACCCGTTCACGACGGCGCCGCTGGATGTTCAGACCGGCACCGCAACCGATACGGGGTTACTTGAGCTCGGTGACGAAGCAGGTCCGCTGCTGCAACGGATCAATTATCCGCAAATCCGCACCGTCTACCCGGTGGTCGCCCAGGCAGCATTCGCCCTTGCTTACTGGCTCAAACCGTTCAGCCTCGATGCCTGGCGTGCCGTGATCCTCGTGAGCGATCTGGCCATTGCCGCTTTCGTTGTTCTGTTGCTGCAGTCTCTTGGGCGCCCCCTGCCCTGGCTTGCCCTTTACTGGTGGAACCCGGTCGTTGTGAAGGAGCTGCATAACTCCGCCCATATGGATGTCCTGGTCGTGCTGGCGGTAACCGCGGCAGTCTGGTTTGCGGTCCGACACCGGACTGTGGCCTCTGCAATCGCTCTGGCGCTAGGTTTCGGTGCCAAACTCTGGCCCCTCTTGCTGGTCCCCACCCTGGCCAGGCGGATACTGTCTCAGCCTGCAAAATTGATAGTCCCGGGTTTGCTGTGTATCGCGCTTTGTGCAGCGTTCCTCGCACCGGTCGTTCTCGCCCGTCTGGATGACACATCCGGCTTCGTTGCCTATGGCGGCGAGTGGCAGGCTAACGATGCCCTGTTTCGCGGCATTGAATGGGTTGTTATCCAGTTATTGGAAATTGCCGGGCTCGAAAGTCACGGCAGGATTGCGGCGCGCATCCTCGTGGGTTGCATATTGATTGCCATCATTTTGTTTGTGAACCGAACATCACCAAAAAGTGCAAGAGACATTTGCTGGCGGGTATTCATCACAATTTCAGCATTGCTGTTGCTCAGCCCCACACAGTTTCCCTGGTATTTCTGTTGGCTTGCCCCGTTTCTTCCCTTGTTTCCCGTGCGTGGGTTCTTAACTCTGGCGGTGACCCTGCCGCTCGATTATTTGTACTTCTTCCTCGCGCCACGCGGCCATGAGGTTTGGTTCCATTACGGTGTGGTACTTCTCATATGGGCCCCAGTCTGGGTTTTGCTGGCTATGGACGCACTGCGCAACGAGCGCCGCGAACAGCACCCCGACAATGCGCTTAGTGAAAGAGCATAATGAGAAATGGCAGAACCATAAGTGTCGTCATTCCGGCGTTGAACGAAGAAGACGCTATTGGGCATGTGCTGAGCGAGATTCCATCCTGGGTCGACCGCACAATTGTTGCAGATAATGGATCGACTGATACCACGGCGGCAATCGCTCTGGCCCATGGTGCGGAAGTGGTTCTTGAACCCGAGCGCGGCTACGGTGCGGCCTGCCTGGCCGGTCTTACTCTATGTTCTGAAACTGACATCATTGTCTTTCTCGATGCAGATTACAGCGACCGTCCAGCTGAAATGCATCGTCTCGTGGACCCGATCATTGCCGGTGCCGCAGAGCTTGTGATCGGCTCACGTGTTCTCGGCAATGCCCGGCCAGGCGCCCTGCTGACGCATCAACGCTTTGGCAATTGGCTCGCCTGCAAATTGATGCATCTCTTCTGGGGTAACCAGCACACGGATCTCGGGCCGTTCCGCGCCATTTCGGCACGCACACTGAAGAAACTGAAAATGTGTGATCGGGCATTTGGCTGGACGGTCGAAATGCAGGTTAAGGCAGCTCGTCATCGCCTCGCCTGCATCGAAGCTCCGGTCAGTTACCACCCCCGCATCGGGGTTTCCAAGATATCTGGAACAGTGCGCGGCACTCTGCTCGCCGGCACCACCATCATGAGTGTCATCCTGCGATCTGCGCTTGACGAATTCATGCCGGGCCCTGCCGCACCGGTACGGTGATTGACTTCAGTCAGACCAGATAGGAAACCACGAAGAAACCGACCACCGCGAGAACGATGGACACCACGAGTATCTTCACCATCACACCGCCTTTGACAATGCGCCCCTGACGCGCGTCCTGACCCGATTTTTCGACCATTGCTGCCTCTTCCCTGAATTGCACCAAACGTTGCGAAAGTATTGTTTCATTGGGAGAAGCTGACAACCGTGCACAGGCTAAATCACACGAAAAGGTGTACAGCGTCTGGTGGTTTGACGGCAGCCAGCCCGCAGTGAACCTCGTCTCACGACAAGAATGCTTTGCCAGGGTAGTCGAAGCTTGTTTTTGGGGAAAAGTGGCGGGAGTGACGGGACTCGAACCCGCGGCCTCTGGCGTGACAGGCCAGCGCTCTAACCAACTGAGCTACACCCCCGCATGAGGTATATTGCTTGTGAGCACAAAGTGAACTGCGCTCTGAAGCGACCCGTGTGTACGGCAGCCATCGTTTCAAGTCAAGCGGGCGATTGGCCTGCCCGCACATCGAAAATTGACGCCATTTCTGCGTTCAGTTTTGCTTAATCATGCAGCCTTATTGTGTAGGGCATGTGGGAGATCTCTCACCGGAGAGGGACATGTTGAAAGCTTGGTTTTGCGGCACAGCCGCAGCCTTCATTATCGCTACCACAATGAATGCGTCGCCTGCACAGGCAGACGATTTTGACGACTGCAATTCAGGCGCCCCCCAGCGCATGATCAGCGGCTGCACCCATCTCATTGAAACTGGCCAGATAGACGGGCGACCGATCTCGACCCGCAATCTCGCCGCCGCCTACAACAACCGCGGCATCGCTTTCTTCGAAGACGAGAACTACCGACGGTCGATTCTCGATCATACCGAAGCAATCAGGCTGGATCCGCTGAATTCCGCCCACTTCAGTGGCCGTGGCAACGCGTATGTTCATTTGGGCGAATACGAACTGGCTTTGCAGGATCACACTGAAGCCGTGCGCCTGGACCCGCAAAATTCGGCCGCTTACTACAACCGGGGCCTGACGCATTTTCTGTATCAAAGTTTCGCCGACGCCGTACTTGACCTTAAGCGCGCCATGGTGCTCGAACCCGCCAACGCCCCGCTGCGGCAAAGCTTGGGTGATGCCTACTACTTTACCGGCGATGTTCCCGCTGCATTGAGCGAGTGGACCGAGGCCTGTGCCCTCGCCTCACCACGTCAAACTGAACTCTGGCAGAACCGACTGTCTCAACTCGGGTTTTACGACGGTTACGTCGACGGCCACTGCAGCATCCAGGTGGTTGACGCGTTCGAGGCTTGCGCCCGTTCCGGCTGCTTCTTTTAAGTCGCTAAAAGCGAACCGTTCAGCCTCCACAAAGCCCGTCGGCGACGCACGACCCAAAGTACGTGTGGATACAAGATCCTGCACCCATACAGAACAGGTCACCGCCTGACGAACAGCAACATGTCGCGCCACCGCAGCCACCGCCACCACTGGTGCCGGAATTGCCACCTGAGTTGTAACCCCCTGAGTTGCCACCGGAATTATTGTTGCCTGATGATGGAGGCGCTTCTGCTTGTGGGGTATAGCAATTGCCGGACGAACTCAGCCGTTGGCCACTCGGGCAAGTCTTGAGCACGCACTCTCCGTTGCGCTCCAGATAACGGGCGCCACAGCTCAGCGGGCAAATCCTGCCATCCTGAGATTCGATGAGTTCAAGCGTGATGACACTGAGTTGGTCTTCGGGAAGTTGAACACTGGCATACTCAGCAAAGTCCTCAA
>JAJFHB010000073.1 GCA_021775795.1 Hyphomicrobiales bacterium
GTGTCTTGTGTTTGAGACGTCGGAACGCTGTAGAATGGATAATCCGATCACGGTCGCGCTGAAAAACACTGCGGTTCTGGGCCTCTGCTTCGGCAAAAAACCGACCTCTGCTGTTGGCTGCATCGCTTGCATAGGGAGAAAGCGCACGAATTGCGGGGCCGAATGGTTGCGAGTTTGACGGAGTGTTCATTGAATTGAGGCCATTTATGCCTGTCGGCAGAGATTGACAATCCTCTTTCACCCCATAAATATCAATGCGTAAAGCGCCGGAATGATCGGCAACACTGAAACGGATACAAAATGACCCAAACTGACGTCACCCTCAGCGATCGTGCAGCTCTCAGGATTTCTGAGATAGTTGAGAACGAAGATAAAACCAAAATGTTGCGGGTTTCGGTCTCAGGCGGCGGATGCTCCGGCTTTCAATACGGGTTTGATCTTGAAGCAAGCCGGAATGATGATGACCTTGTAATCGAAAAACATGGTGCGACGGTGCTCATCGATTCCGTCTCTTTGATGTATATGACCGGCTCGGAAATCGATTTTGTGGACGATATTATCGGTGCGGCATTCCAAATCAAAAACCCAAACGCCACTGCAGCCTGTGGCTGCGGAACAAGTTTCTCGGTTTGAATACTACCGGCGCAGAACCGGCAAACCGGCGCTGAGTCATGGCGTTTTGCATAAATCCAATCATTGCCGACGTGCTGGATCCACCGACCGGCGAAACCCGTGCCTGGGTTGAAGCCGGCCCACGCAACAGTACGTTGAATGTTATTGATGCTGCCCAGGCGGTTCCTGCCTATCCTCCAGCAGAGGCGTTACGACAGCATCTCTCACGCATCGTGCAGGAGCCGGAGAGCGCATTTTACACCCCGATCCTTGGCCTTTCCGACTTAAGGAAAGAACTGGCACACGATCTTTCGTCTGAATATCACGCGAACATAAACTTAGAACATGTTGGTATTGCATCTGGTGGCAATCATGCATTTTGCACAGCCATCCTTGCTCTTGCAGCCCCGGGCGATAATGTCATTCTGCCTGAACCGTTCTACTTCAATCATCAGATGTGGTTCGAAATGCAGGGCGTTGACGTTCAACACCTGCCCTGCCGTGAAACGGATCGAGGCATGCTGCCGTTCGCAACTGATGCGGAAGCCCTGATTAATCCCAGAACCAGGGCCATCGTTCTCATAAGCCCCAATAATCCCACCGGAACGATCTATTCAAAAGAGCACATACACTCTTTCTACGAACTCGCCAGAGCCCATAATCTCGCCCTCATCATCGATGAGACATACAAGGATTTCCTGCCCACTAATGAGCCGGCGCACGACCTCTTCAACGAACCGGACTGGGAAGATGTTTTTGTTCAACTTTACAGCTTCTCCAAAGTTTACAGCCTGACCGGATACCGGGTCGGGTCAATAACTGCTGGCGGGCGCCTTATGGCCGCAATCTCCAAAATTGCCGACACCCTCACCATCTGCGCACCACGCATCGGTCAGGAAGCCGCATTGTTCGGGTTGCGGCATCTGAGCGAGTGGCGCAGCCAGAAGAATGCAGAGCTGCAAGCGCGGATCGCTATCCTGCATCGGGCTTTCGCAGAACATTCACCCCCCTTCCCGCTGGTTTCCTCCGGCGCCTTTTTTGCGTATGTAAAACATCCATTCACAGGCACTCCCAGTCTTGATGTGTCGCGACGGTTGTTTGATGATCTGGCACTCTTGACATGGCCCGGCAGTTTCTTCGGAAACGGCCAGGAAGACTATGTTAGGCTGGCGTTCGCAAACGCGGGCGAAGCAGATATCGAAGAAATGGTACGGCGCCTTTCAACACTTTCCACATAGGTGCGATCGAGTTTGGAGATGCGGCGCGGCGGAATTCCCTATCAGTACATTTGAACCCCGAGGCAACGGAAATGAAAGTCGCAACATGGAACGTCAATTCGATCCGCGTCCGACAGGAGAATACGCTCGCGTGGCTCAAGCAAACTGACCCCGATGTCGTCTGTCTGCAGGAAATAAAGGCACCCGATGATGTGTTCCCCCGGGAACCCTTCGAGGATGCCGGTTACAACGTGGCGGTGCACGGCCAAAAGGGCTTCAATGGGGTCGCCATACTTTCGAAGTTTCCATTCGATGAGGTAACTCCTCGTCTGCCTGGCGATGACAGCGACGAACAGGCACGTTATCTCGAATGTGTCGTATCCGCGCCTACCGGCACTTTGCGCGTTGCCTCAATCTATCTGCCAAATGGCAATCCGACGGATACTGAAAAATACCCCTACAAACTTGCCTGGATGGAGCGGCTGATTGAGCGCGCAGGTGCATTGCTTGAGGACGAAGAGGCCTTTGTTCTCGCAGGAGACTACAACGTCATCCCTACTCCTGAGGATGTTCACAACCCGGATGGCTGGGCAGATGATGCTCTGTATTTGCCGCGAACCCGCGAAAACTATCGAAGGTTGCTGGCCATGGGCCTGACCGATGCCTTTAGAGCCTGCAGTGATGAGGCTCATCAATATACGTTCTGGGATTACCAGGCCGGTGCCTGGCAAAAAAACCACGGGATCCGAATTGACCACCTGCTGTTGTCACCACAGGCGGCCGATCGCCTGCAGCAGTGTGCTATCGATAAAGACGTCAGAGACTGGGAAAAACCCTCAGATCATGTGCCCATCTGGGCAGAGATCGCGGTCTAGAGCAAAAGGTGGGCCCTGCTATAGGGGCCCTACGTTTTGGGCGACGCTCATTTTTTGTCCGATGAAACGTCGCGCAGCAAAATCTTCTAATTAGTGATTTGACTGTGCCCACTGAACCGCCAGTCCCTGGGCTACCTGGCGCTCGTCATCATTGGCATCAAGCAACATTTCTTCAGCGCGATCAAAGATTTCCGGGTTTTCATTCTCAATGGCGTTGTCGATTGCCAGCATGTACCACATCAGACCACGGGCACGATCCTGAAGCTGAGCCTCGCCGCTCCAGAAAATTTCGCCAAGCCGTGCCATTGCCGGCGCATGTCCCTTCTCGGCAGCAAGATGCAACCAGCGCATCCCCTGCTTTGGATCCTGGGTCGTACCTTCACCGGTGAGAAACATCACACCCATGTAGAACTGTCCGCCTGGATGACCGTGGTTGGCGGTAATTGTAAACAGACGGAAGGCGACGGCTGGACGACGTTCAATTCCTGCCTGCTCATCGCCAACGGAGTTGTAATACGCGACCCAGAACATGGCCTCGCGCGTCATGCTGAACTCATCAACGTGTGTGCGGTCGGGCTGAAACTGGCTGGCAGCCATACCGAAATAACGGAGCGCCATTGCAGGTTCTTTGCGGACACCACGTCCCAAACGATACATTGTCGCCAGATAGTACTGAGCGACGAGGTCACCAGCTTCCGCTTCGACCTCCCAAACTTCCAGAGCTGCCGCGTAATCGCCACTGCGGTAGGCATCAAGTGCCTGCTCGCTTTCGTCACTCCACATGAGCGACGTCGGCAAAGCATTTCTTGGCGCTGCCTGTTGCGTCGCCGATTGACCGAATGCCCGGAAGGAATCAAACGAGATCCCCAAGTCGATGCCTTCGGCGGACGCTCCAGCCATAGGCATGGCACACATCATCACGACAAAAGATGATCGTTTCAGGTAGTTTTTTACTGAATTCAACATACTAGATATCCGCATAGCAGTGCACTTCTGCCTCCCCACCCGGGTGCGTTACCGCCCCGTCGCGAGCTGGCCCCACGGTTTGTGCATATTTCCAAATCGCGCCACTTTGATAATCATGTTCACGCGACTTCCACGCTGAACGCCGCGTTTCAAATTCTTCGTCACTGACATCAACATCAATGGTGCCATCTACGGCATCGATGGTGATCACGTCGCCGTCTCGTAGCAATCCGATCGGGCCGCCAACCGCAGCCTCCGGTCCTACATGACCGATGCAAAAACCACGTGTCGCGCCGGAAAACCGTCCATCAGTAATCAGTGCGAGTTTGTCCCCCATACCCTGGCCGTAAAGCGCTGCCGTCGTTGCCAACATTTCGCGCATTCCAGGACCACCACGAGGACCTTCGTATCTGATGACGAGAACTTCGCCTTCTGTGTAGTTCCGGTTCGTGACGGCTTCGAAACATTCTTCCTCTGAATCGAAGCAACGAGCCGGGCCGCTGAATTTCAAATTAGTCATGCCAGCAACCTTCACGATCGCACCTTCTGGCGCGAGGTTGCCTCTAAGTCCGACAACACCGCCGGTTCGCGTGATTGGTTTGGTGGCCGGGAAAATCACATCCTGGTCAGGGTTCCATTTGACCGATGCCATATTCTCCGCAATGGAGCGTCCTGTGACGGTCATGCAGTCACCGTGAAGAAAACCCTCGTCCAGCAGTGTTTTCATCAAAAGCGGTATGCCACCGACTTCGAAAAGGTCTTTTGCCACATAGCGTCCACCGGGCTTCAGATCGGCAATATACGGCGTCCGCTTGAAAATTTCGGCGACATCGAAGAGGTCGAACTTGATACCGCACTCGTGCGCGAGAGCAGGAAGGTGCAAGGCCGCATTTGTGGAGCCGCCAGAAGCAGCCACCACGGTCGCTGCGTTCTCAAGCGCTTCAATCGTAACAATGTCCCTTGGCCTGATGTTGCGTGCGATCAGGTCCATAATCTGCTCGCCCGCTGTCGAGCAGAATCGATCACGGAGTTCATACGGTGCCGGTGCTCCAGCCGAATAGGGCAATGCCAGGCCAATTGCTTCGGAAACTGTCGCCATGGTGTTGGCGGTGAACTGCGCTCCACAGGCGCCAGCAGAAGGACACGCAACTTCTTCCAACTCGTCGAGGTCATCATCACTCATGTCACCGACAGAATGGCGACCGACCGCCTCAAACACATCCTGAATGGTTACAGGTTGCCCGCGGAAATTGCCGGGCAGTATCGAACCGCCATAGATAAATATGGAAGGCACGTTCAACCGGCACATGGCCATCATCATACCGGGGAGAGACTTATCGCAGCCTGCCAGCCCGACGAGAGCGTCGTAGCTGTGTCCGCGAATGGTCAGTTCAACTGAATCGGCAATCACGTCCCGGGAGACCAGCGATGATTTCATGCCCTGGTGACCCATCGCGATACCGTCAGTAACGGTAATTGTGCAGAACTCACGGGCAGTACCGTTAGCGGCAGCAACACCCTTCTTTACTGCCTGCGCCTGGCGCATCAGGGAGATGTTGCACGGAGCAGCTTCATTCCAACACGACGCCACACCGACAAACGGACGATGGATCTGCGCACGCGTCAAACCCATCGCATAATAGTAGGAACGATGAGGTGCGCGTTGCGGCCCTTCAGTCACATGCCGGCTCGGCAATCTGGACTTATCAAAAACTTTAGCGTCCATTCAGATTCTCCCGCCCCGAGTGTTGCCTCTTAGTGCCACCTGTTGCTCTAAAGCGTGCTCTTGTACCGGCGCTGAAGCCCCCCTCAGTAGGACCGGTGGTGGAGATCACGTTTAGCATTCGACGGCGCCTTCCGAATCACATCTAAGCTGTTGCAACTTAACGTTCTTTTGACGTCAACCTTCAACGCCCTTACTGCCTGGGACGACGCTAGGTATGTATTAAGGCAAGAAAGTGTTAAATGGTGGCACAATAGATCAGTGACGTTATTATTACGGCGAGTGTTGCATATTTGCTACGGTACCGCGTTGGTACCAGCGGCACGCCAGCCGGGACGTTTAAGCAGCACCCCAAATAACGCTGTTTTAATTGGACGCTCCGCGAATCGAAGCGCATTATCGCTTCAATTATTCCAGATTCTCCAGATTTCACCCCATACAGTGCCGGGACAGGCCAATGACCGATGCGTTTATCGTGAGTGAACCAGTGACGGCTGAACCGCCTCGGATCAGCATTAACTACAGACCCAAACCTGGTCTGGGCGCCCTTGTTCTAAAAAACATATTCCTGAACTTTGTCACGCTGTTTATCTACAGTTTCTGGGCGAAAACCAACGTCCGCAAGCACATATGGTCGTGTGTGCACATTATGGATGAGCCACTGGAATATACAGGCCGTGGCATCGAACTGGCGCTTGGCTTTCTTATCGTTATCGGTTTCTTTTTGCTCCCACTTGTGGCTCTCCAAACTGCTTTTCAGATATTCGCGGTCAATGAGTTCATTATTTTCGGCGTGAACCTGCTGATTTTGATCGTCTTCACGTTTTTGACCGGCGTAGCGATCTATCGAGCCCGGCGATACAGGCTTAGCCGGACCTTATGGCGGGGCATACGCGGAACTTTGATTGGATCGGCATTCACATACGGTGCGGTACGCTTTGGATTTCTGCTGTTGCAGTCTGCGAGCGCCATGTGGACACATCCCGTCGCCCAGGTGACCTTATTTTCAATTCTCACCGGCGATATGCGCTTTGGGAACCGTCCATTCAAATTCCAGGGAAATTCCGGTCCACTATACGGGCCATTCGCAATTTTCTGGTTTGGTACATTGGTCGCCATCATCCT
The DNA here is from genome assembly GCA_021775795.1 of Hyphomicrobiales bacterium. GTDB lineage: Bacteria > Pseudomonadota > Alphaproteobacteria > Rhizobiales > JAJFHB01 > JAJFHB01. The sequence continues at coordinate 6,519 of JAJFHB010000073.1, forward strand.
TATCATCATCGGCATTGTGGTTACCGCGAGTACCGGCGTGTTTGACGGGCTTATCGATGTCACGGGAGAAGAAGATATTGATGTCATGGCAGGTGTTATCGCCACTGCGGCCTTAATCGCTGTCATATTTTTGCTGGCAATTCCCTATATCATTCTCCGGGCGTTTTATACCGCAGCCGAAATCAGCTACCTCGCCCGCGGAACGCGCTACGAGGATGTCACGTTCGCCATGAATGCAACCACAGGAAGCCTTGTTAAGCTGGTGTTTTTGAACGGGATAATCATGCTCTTCACCCTCGGGCTTGCCGCACCCTTTGTGCAGCAAAACCTGATCCGCTACCTCTGTGAGCGGTTATCGGCCAGCGGTGAACTGGATCTTGCAAGCATCCAGCAATCGCAGGCGGAAATGGATCAGACCGGCGAAGGACTTGCGGAGGTGTTTGATGTCGATGTCTTCTAATGCAAACGCCACGTTTCGGGGGCACTATTACGACGGGCTGACGGCGCTTTCACGTCGGGTCATCGTGCGCCTTTCAACCAATATGCTGGTAATAAGCGACGCTGACGGCGTCGTCACCAACTGGACATACGTCGGTCTTACAGCACCAGAACCTGTCTCGGCACGCAAAACAACGCGGCTTGCGCACGAGGAAGCCAAGTCGGCAAGGCTTGTCGTTGAGGATCCGCTGTTTGTTCCCGGTGTCCTATCGCGCGCGCCTCAGCTATCACGGGCGGCCGCCCATAAACGCAGTCTTGTCATCGCCTCCTTATGTTTTCTCGTTGCACTGGCAATGCTGGCCACAGGCTATGTAGTCGTCTCGGTCGCCCCTCAATTTGTCGCCAGGCTCATGCCGGACAGCTGGAGAACCAGTCTTGGTGAACAGGTGGAACAACAGATGGTTGCCGGCACGCCCCAATGTTCGACACCTGAAGGGCTGGAGGCGATTGCAGCACTCGAGGATCGTCTGTCCGTCGGCGCGGCTCTGGAAGAAACCTTCACCATCAAAGTCTACGCCTTCGACTTCATCAACGCCTTTGCTCTGCCCGGGGGCACGATCGTTTTGAGCGGCGAACTCCTGCAAACACAAAGCAGCGCCGATGCGATTGCAGGTGTTCTGGCCCACGAGTTCGGTCACATTCTTGAGCGTGATTCAGAGACAACCCTCGTTCGCCTCCTCGGTATCTCCGCCATAACCGAAGCTGCCTTTGCCGGCAGCTCTCAGATGGGCAGTCTTGTAGGGGATGCCGCGGCCTTTCTGACCTTGATGAGCTACAGCCGTGATGCCGAACGGCGCGCAGACGAGCATGCCGTTGAACTGCTTGAACAAGCTCAGATAGACTATGCGGGATTATTGAGTTTCTTCGAGTATGTGAATGAAACTGAAGATGGTGCCGAAGAAAGCACCCTCACTGCATTAGCCAGCAGTCATCCAGGTCTCTCTGAGCGCATCGAATCTCTTAAACAGGTTGAGCCTTGGCCATCCCACCCTGCCCTAGACGAGGAACAATGGGCGGCCCTCCAGGCAATCTGCAATGACTAACGCCTTGTCAGGCCGCGCCTCTTAGCCGGGCAACGGCTGCGGATACCTTATCACGACGCGCCTCTGCATCACTGCGCCTCTCCCTTTGCTCCTCTACAACTGCGGGATTTGCATTTGCGAGAAACTTTTCGTTGCTCAGCTTGGCGTCAATTTTCGCGATATCACCGTCGATCTTCGAAATATCTTTCTCCAGACGGGCAGCTTCCGCTGCAAGATCTATGACGTCCCCTAGCGGCAGGCAGAATGTGGCGTCACCCATGACAACCTGGACGGAGCCTTCCGGAACTGCAGCGACGGTGTCGAATGTCTGTAACCTTGCAAGCCTGCTGACCTCAGGTTGCCAGGCACCGATAAGACGCTCGATTTCCGGATCACGACTTACGACAAAGGCTTCAATTTTGGCGCCGGCAGGAACGTTCATTTCTGAGCGAACCGATCTGATTTCGGAAATGGCGGAGATTACCCACTGAATTTCGGTGTCTGCTTCGGTGTTTTCGAGGCCACTCAGATCCGGCCATGGGGATAGAATCAAGAGGCTGGAACGACTTTCTCCAGATGATCGAGCGCCCCACAACTCTTCTGTCACAAAGGGCATGAACGGATGCAACAGATGTAGCGCCTGATCCAACACCCACGCTGCCGTATCTCGCGTTTCCTTTTTTGCTGCCTGATCATCACCTTCAAGCAATGGCTTGATCAATTCCAGGTACCAGTCACAGAACACATGCCAGACAAAATGATAGATTGCTGCGGCGGATTCATTGTAGCGGTGCGCTTCGATGCCGGCGGTAACACCATCTGCCGCGCGGGCGACTTCCCCGACGATCCACTTGTTGAGCGTCTGCTCAAGTGTGGTTGGCTGAAAATCAGAACGAGGTATGCATTCGTTCATTTCGCAAAAACGGGCAGCGTTCCAGAGCTTGGTCGTGAAATTGCGGTAGCCCTCGACCCGCGACGTTGAAAGCTTAATGTCACGCCCCTGAGCGGCCATTGCCGCGAGCGTAAACCTCAGCGAATCGGCCCCGTACTCATCGATCAGTTCGAGCGGATCAATGATGTTGCCCTTGGACTTGGACATCTTCTGTCCTTTAGCGTCCCGGACAAGGGCGTGTATGTAGACCGTATGAAACGGGATTTCCGGCTTGCCTTCATCGGTCTTCATGAAGTGCAAACCCATCATCATCATCCGCGCGACCCAGAAGAAGATGATGTCAAAGCCCGTAACAAGCACACTGGTTGGATAATACCGCGATAGTTCCTCGGTGCTTTCGGGCCATCCAAGCGTAGAGAACGGCCAGAGTGCGGAAGAAAACCAGGTGTCGAGGACATCTTCGTCGCGGACAAGCTCAACAGTCTTGCC